>CAJOPC010000006.1 GCA_905236245.1 uncultured Alphaproteobacteria bacterium | reverse complement strand
TATTGTATGGGGCCTGTAGCTCAGTTGGTTAGAGCTGTCCGCTCATAACGGATAGGTCGTGGGTTCAAGTCCTACCGGGCCCACCAAGTAAAAGAGTCATCGCTTACGCGGTGGCTTTTTTATTTTAAATTTTTCTTGAAGATGATTTCCATCATCGTGACGTCATCGGATTGTTCAGCACCTTTTGTAAAGCGATGGATGCCACCTTTTACACGAGATAAAGTATCTTTAGAGTTTTGATTCAATGTCTTTTGCAACCGTTCGGAGCCATAAAGTTTTTCGGTTTTTGTTTGGGCTTCTGTCACACCGTCCGTGTATAGGAATAAGCGGTTGTTTTTCTTTAATTGCAAAGAATCTTTTTTATAGACATAAGTAGGTGTAATTCCCAACACCAAATTTTGGATGACTTTTACATAGCTATACTTGTTGCCTTTTTTAAGAAGCGGAGGACAATGGCCGGCGCTGACATATTCTACTTTCCCTGTTTGTATATCCAAGATGCCGATAAATGCTGTTACAAACATTCCGCGCGCATGATTATCATAGAGGCCTTGATTCACTTTGCTCACCGCTTCTGTCAAAGGATAGCCGGCTTGCAACATATTTTTAATCATTGTTTTTGCCGACATCATGTAAAGTGCCGCCGTAATTCCTTTGCCGGATACATCCGCCATCACAAAAGCGTAGTGTTTTTTATCCACAGGGAAAAAGTCATAGAAATCGCCTCCGACTTCACGGGCGGGCGTCATGGATGCGATCAATTCAAACACATCATTTTTGGGGAAATCTGTTGGTAGGGCAGAGTTTTGAATTGTATGTGCAATGGCTAACTCTGATTCCATTTTTTCTTTTTCTTGATTGATGCGAGCCAAGTTGATGATGTGCTCTTTTATGTCCGTTGTCATTTTGTTGAGGACTGAGGCCAATTGAGCTAATTCTTGCGGGCGATCCAAATGAATAGCTAAATTCAAATTGCCTTGTCCGATTTTTTCGGCTGTTTGGGTTAGCTTTTCAATCGGTTGATTAATGTTCTTTTTTAACACAAAATATAAAATCCCGACAATCAAGAGACTGGCAATCAATAAAACACTTAACACAACATGCAAGTGATGAATTCCGGCAGAAAATAATTCATGTTCCGGCACATTGATAATCAAAAACAAACCATTGTGCAGTTGTTTGATATAGGGGATATATTTTGTTCCCTTGTAGTTAAAAGGAGCGCCTTCTTTTAAGGCTGTAGAATACCAGGCTAAATCTTTTAATGATCTGCTCATAACTTTTGACGTATCAATGCCTGGCTCAGTTGTTGCAATAATATAATCGTTGGTTTTATCGGCAAATAACACAAAGCTGTTGGGGGTCGGTTTAATTGTTAAAATTGATTTTAAAATAGTGTCCATTTGCCAATCTACCATTGCTATACCAACCAACTTTTCTTGATCGTAAATGCCCACACCGACAGTTGTCATCAAAAATTCAACTTCACTGCTTTTATAAGGCCTTGTCCATGATATTTTTTTGCCTGCTTTTAAATCTTTTATAATTTCGGCATACCAATTTCGGCTGAAATAATCATAATCGCCTCGCACACAGGAGGGCAGGAAGTCAATTTTTCCGTGCTCATCCCAAAGGGCATGGATGCAACTGGATTTACGATTTTCATCAATTTCATATGGTTCAAACCAAATGCCGTTTCCCATAGAATTCGGATAATTTTTCAACAGTTGTTTTGCAAAAAATTCTCCGGTTTCTTGATTTTTGCCGTTTTGATAATATATTTCTCCCATCACGGCTAAATCCAATGCCTCTTTTTCCATTTCGGTAATTTCTTTATTGAGTTGTGCCTCAAATCCCATAATGGAAGAATTGTTGCCAGCGATAATCAATTCTTTACTGTGATAAAAGGTATATAACGATACGCCCGTCAAAACGCAGGTTAGCACACATAGCAAAGCAAAAATAAGAACAAGGATTTTTGATTTAATTGTTGCAAACATGTGTTTCCCCTTTCCCTTAAAAATACCTTTCTTTTGTTTCTTTTTCAAGGAAATTCTTATAATTATTAAAAAAATAAAATGCCTCTTTTGGCCCGTAAATACAGCGAAAAAGCCAATTTTTATTTTTTGCGTCATATTTTTGTTGACAAAAGCAAATAATTGTGATAAACTCACCCTCCAAAGGAGGGTGATGTTACGTATGAAAAAGATATCATGTGGTATTGATTTTGGCACAACTAATTCGGTCATAGCTTTAACTTGCGAAACCGGCGTAGATCTTGTTCCGTTGGAAAATGGAAAAAAGACGATACCGACAGCCATTTTTTGTGACAAGATAGCTCCATTGTTTGGGCAGATGGCAATTGATGCCTGCATGGAGGGGAAAGAAGGCCGTTTTATGCGCAGTATGAAGCGTATTTTAGGCACAGACTTGATGAATGCAACGACACTTATCAACGGTAAACAGGTGTCCTTTGATTCGTTGATTGCGTTGTTTTTAAAGGAAATCAAAGCGCGCGCTGAAAGTTTTACTCGGGCAGAAATTGATTTTGTTGTTTTAGGACGGCCCGTTCATTATCAAGATTATAATGCCGCTGCTGATCGGTTGGCAGAAAATAAAATGCACGAAATTGCCGAAACGGTTGGTTTTAAAAATATTGTTTTCCAATATGAGCCTATAGCGGCAGCCTTTGCCCATGAGCAAGATTTAACAAAAGATCAAACGGCGGTTGTCGTAGATTTGGGGGGAGGAACTTCCGATTTTACGATTATTCGCATTGGTCCCAGCTATCGTCATAAAGCCGATAGACGCAATGATATTTTAGCCACCTCCGGTGTGCGGGTAGGTGGTAATGATTTTGATCGTGATTTATCTGTAAACTCCTTCATGCCACAGTTTGGAAAGGGAACAACTTATGGTACCAAAAATTTACCAGTTCCCGAATTTTTGTTTTCCCATCTTTCTGAATGGAGCAAGATCAATTTTATGTATACACCCAAAAACATACAGATGGTTAAAGATATTTTATTGAGCGCGCATAGCCCGATGTGTGTTGAAAATTTGTTATCCTTGATAGAAATGCAACAAGCTCATCAGTTGTTGCAGGTTGTGGAGCAAGCAAAAATTGATCTGACAACAAAAAAACAAGTAAAAACTTTCTTTGATAATCTTGGGGAGTGTTTATATTTCGAAATCAATCTGAATGATTTTGAAAATGCTGTTCGATATGAATGTGATAAAATTATTTGTTCTATGAAAGAGTGTTTGTCATTGGCAAATCTTAAAACGGACAATATTGATATGTTGATTTTGACCGGCGGAACAAGCCAAATTCCGTTGGTTCAATATGCTATTCGCCAATTGTTCCCTAATGCCCAGATCTCTGACAAACAGCGGATGGAGAGTGTGGCATTAGGTTTAGCTCATATGGCGTCAAAAATTTTTTAATACTTTAATCAGATTTAATCAATACACAAGAATTGACTTTTCCATCGAGAGAAGTTAGGATACCTGTATCGGAAGGAGATAACATGTTTAAAATGATAGGAGTTATTATGGCAGGATTTATGGCAACATCAGTGATGGCGGCGGATATCACGTTGCCAGAACCAGATAAAACAAACACAACAACCTTGATACAGGCATTGGAAAAACGCCATTCGGATCGTGAATTTTCTGATAAGGTTATCGATAACCAAACACTTAGTACATTGCTGTGGGCGGCCTATGGTGTGAATAGAGCTGATGGTAAACGCACGATTCCTACGGCATTGGATAAGAAAGATTTAAATATCTATGTGTTTAATAAAGAAGGAATTTGGCTTTATGATGCAAATGACCATACATTAAAGCAACAGTCCAATGAAGATCGGTTAGATTTGTTCCGAATGCAAGATTATATGGATGTGGTCTCCACTATATTTGTTTATACGGGCAGCACAGAAGATTATGCAGTGATGCATGCTGGCTCTGCCTATCAAAATGTGGAGCTTTATGCGGCTGCTAATGATATGGCCAGTATTGTCCGAGGTTATTTTGATCGCGATAAAGTGCAAGAAGTATTGAATTTGCCAGAGGATCAACGAGTTATTATTTCCCAAGCTATTGGCTGGCATAAATAAAGGTATATGAAGAACATTGTTATATTGACGGGCTCCGGAATATCGGCCGAATCTGGATTAAAAACTTTCAGATCAGGGGATGGTTTGTGGCTAAATCACAAAATTGAAGATGTGTGTACGGTTGAAGCTTTTGAGCGTAATCCAGCCCTTGTTCATTCTTTTTATAATGAGCTGAGACCGATTATGATGAAGGCTTTACCGAATGCTGCACATCAGGCAATTACCACGTTGCAACAAAAATTGCCAAAGCTCAACATCAATATTGTGACACAAAATGTGGATTTGTTGCATGAAAAAGCAAAGAGCAAAAATATCTATCATATTCATGGTCGTATTGATGAGTGTGTTTGTATGAATTGTGGACATATTATTAAAACATTTGCTGATGTTGAAAGTGATGAAGTATGTCCCCAATGTCAGGTCCAAGGCATGTTGAAACCTAATATTGTTTTTTTTGGTGAAATGCCACAGCACATGAGTGAAGTTGATTATATGTTATCTCATTGTGATTTGTTTATTGCTATCGGAACGAGTGGAATCGTCTATCCTGCTGCCGGTTTTGTTCGGCAGGCAAAATTTCATGGAGCTAAAACTTATTTGTTTAATTTGGATCCGTGTAACAACAGCTCTTTGTTTGATGAGGAAATACTGGGGAAAGCTTCTCAGACTTTTCCAAAATTTGCTCGGCAACTAATTAATGAAATCAATCGGCAAAGTTGAGATGAGTTATTGATTTTTTAAATCTGCGGATGTCGTTTCATGAATATCCAAACTTAGATTACGGTATAAAAGTTTAAATTCTTCACATTCCAGCAAAGTGTTTGGGTCAATTCCCTTCCAAAAGGCTTGATGAATTTTACGCCAAGTGGCCAAGGTTCTGTTGCCTTCTCCTTCCTTTCGGGCAAAGGCTGCGCTTACTTTGTTAAATGGCACAATGGAAACTTTGGTTGTTTCAATAATCGCTTGTGCATTGCCTAAGGAGTCTAAAATAATATTAATTTCACCTACTTGACTGGGCTTGCCTCTGGAAATACAACTGGTGGCTGTTTTTTTGCCACATAATACCAAACGTAAAAGTTCATTTGGCTGATCGCCAAAAGTGAAAGTATCATAAGGCTTGCCTTGATAGGCGGGCTTTTTTGTAATAAATTCTTGCCATAATTTTTCTGGCGTCATTTGCTACGTTCTCCCTTGATGCCAAATACGATTTTGAAATTGTTTCTGTTTTTGTGAATTATCTCAAATCCGTTGGCTTTTGAGATTACAAGAACATATTTCCCAACCCACAAGCGAAAATAATAACTTTTCTTAGCTGGTTGAATTTTTTCTTTTGTGCGATATTCCGAACCATCGGCTCGCTCTACTTCAACACTTCGGCCGAATCCAAAACGGTTGTTATCTAAATCAAATCCGTATTCAATATAAATCATTTAATCTTCCGGATAACTTTACATGGAACACCATAAGCCAGGGTGTTGGACGGGATATTTTTTGTGATGACACTTCCCGCACCGATAACAACATTATCTCCAATCGTTACGCCGGATAGAATGGTGACGTTTGCCCCAATCCAAACATTATTGCCAATAGTAATATTTTGAACTGTTTGCCAACCCGCTCTGCGTTCTTGAGAGTCTAAGGGATGTTGGGCCGTATAAATTCCAACATAAGGCCCTACAATAACATTGTCCCCAATTTTAACTTTACCACCATCGCCGATGGATAAGTGGTGATTAAAATAGCAATCATTTCCGATTTGGGTAAAACATCCATAATCGCAATTAAATGGAAATTCAAACCAAGTGTTCGTGCCGAGCTTATCGAATAATTTGGGCAAAAGAGTTTGATGAAGCTCTGCTCGTTTATTTGGATGTGCATGGTTGATTTCAAACAGCAATTCCGCTGCTTTTTCTTTTAAAAATAGTAGATCTAAATCGTTTCCTTTATAGGGTGTGTTTTGTTTAATTGATTTCATGATAAACCTCCTTTTGTGATCAGCTTATCTTAAAAAGCATAAAATATCAATTGATTTCCATCAGAAAAATAAATAGAATCAATATGTCTAGGAGGTAAAAGTGGCACATTTTTGGCATAATTTGCGTAATCGTTTTGTGAAAGCTTATAATTCTGGGTATTTGCCGGAACAAGATGGCCATCAGATTTTCTTTCGAGAAATCGGCAATCCCAAAGGACAACCCGTTATTTGTTTTCATGCAGGTCCAGGGCTGAGTTCCAGTGTGGCTCAAGCATATTCTTATAACTTAAAAAAGTATCGCATCATTATATTTGATCAAAGGGGATGCGGTTTATCCAGATACAAGGATGCGTTTAAAAATAATACACTTCAAAAAACAATTGAAGATGCAAACAGATTGCTGGATTTTTTGCAAATAAAAACAAAAGTGATTGCGGCAGGTTGCTCTTGGGGCTCAACATGCGCTTTGGTGTTTGCAGAAAGTTATCCCGAAAAAGTGAAAAAAATTATTGTAAATGCCATCTTTTTAGGGCGCAAAAAGGATATGGAGTGTTTAACGCCTGTGACTTCTTTATTTTACCCAGACATGTGGGATGAAATCAAACGTATCGCGGGAAATATAAATCCCGAGAAATATTTTGGAAAACTGCTTTTTTCCACCAAAAGTGCCGACCAACAAAAAGCAATGAAATATTATGAAACATTGGATTATACAACCAGTGCGGCGGCCCCATCTTATGAATTCAAAGATAGAAAATGCACGGACAAAGAAATTCAGATCTTTCGGGTCTATATGCATTATCAGTTGCATGATTGTTTTTTAAAGGAAAATCAGATTTTGAAAAATGCCTCTAAAATCAAGGGAATTCCAACGGAAATTTACCAAAACAGATGGGATCCAAGTTGCCCACCATATCAAGCATATGATTTGCATAAAGCTTTGCCAGATTCGAATTTACATATGATTCCTGTTCGCGGTCATATTCATGAAGAAATGTTTTGGCGTATGTATTTGGATAACTTAAACGACTATAAAAAATGCAGGTAAATCTTTGTGAGAAAAGTGTGCTGTAGGCATATTTTTAATCTTTTAAATTTTGAACATACTTTAAAAATTCTTGACAACCATGATAAATATCCCAGTAAGCTTCATCAAAATTGCCGGTATACCAAGGGTCTCGAATGTTTTGATGTTGATTTGTAAAGTCTAACAAACGATAGATTTTGTGTTTTTTATCTTTCCCAACAATACCAAGAATATCGCGCACATTGTTTTCGTCCATCGCTAAAATATAATCAAATTTGTCGTAATCGGTTTTGCGCAGGTGATATGAATAACGTGGAGTAAAAGGAACTTTCATTTGGTGCAAGATGTCCGCTGCTCGATAATCCAAAACTTCATGATATCGTTCATTGTCGGCATCTGTTGCGGCCGAAGCTATCTCAAATTGGTCGGCCAATCCCTTTTCGGCGACCATTTTTTTGAGTATAAACTCTGCCATCGGTGACCGGCAAATATTTCCCAAACAAACAAATAAAACTCTAATCATTGTTCCTACAGTTTATCAGTATCCGGATTGTTTCGCAAGGTATATTTTAATGCCTATTTAGGTCATTTAATCGCCATAAAATGCTTTTTTTAAGATTTTGGATAATGTCGAAATACATTTTTTTTATAAAATTTTTGCCAATTTTATATGTTATATGGAATTGGATTTTTTCGTGTCGCATTTCGGTTATAGGTATTGATTTTCTTTGATAAAATATAACTGTAACCAATGGAGGTTACAACTTAAACAAAGGAGGATAAAATGAATAAATTGATTGCAAAGTTAGCCCTGATTGGGGCATTGATAGGGTTTAGTATCGCCGATGCTGCGACAATCCCTGAAGCAGAGCATACACCGCACGCTGCAATTACTGCACGAGTAACAGGTGAAACACACGACGAGGATTATGCTGAAGGCGACGTGATGTTGATGCCGAAAGTAACAGCGCCTGTTGGCGATGCCGAAGTCCGCTATAACGGCGTCTTTCGGAAAACAACAAATTCCGAAGGAGAAACGAGCGATTGGGCCACTTTTGTGAATAAATTGACATTGAGTGGTGATACCTGGGATTTTGTGCTCGGTCGGGATAGTTGGCGCCAGTTTGGTGGCACAACTACAACCGTTGGGTTTGATAACTTCATGTCTGGCAAAGGCCTTAGCAGAAGTTTCACGGGATATGATGTCACCTATAAGCCATGGGGTTTAAGATTGGGCGTCGTTGCCAGTAACGGTGAGATCGATTGGGAAGACTTGGATACTGGTGTTATCAGTTGGAGCCAAGAGTTTGCTGACTGTGTAGGTGTGCAAATTCATATGGCCGCGACAGAGGATCATCTAGTTGAAAAAGCGGGTCTTGCGATTGAATGGAGACCTACTGATTCCCTCAGAATCTTGTCCGATACTGTCTATGGACAAGCTACTGGAACCTCAAGCCTGTTGGCCTGCAATGTGCAATTAACTCCTGCAATGAAGTTATTTGCCGGAGCGGAAGTGAATGCACCTTGTGATGATTCAGCTACAGGTAGGGCCGTTCTTGGCGCAGAAGGTGACTTGGGACATGGTTTCAAAGTGATTGGAGGCTTGCAACAAGGCATCCTTAACGAAAGCGAGACGACGGCAATTCTTGGGTTTATATATAAAGGAGATTATACACTCTTTTAAAAAAAACTCTTGAAAATGAAAGGTGTTCATAGTATGGTGTAGGAGACTGAAATGGAGAGAACAATGTTTAAGGTAAAGCTAAAAAAGCTGATAGAACGTCTGTATTATAAGAATGTTTCTGTGACCAGAAATTTGACCAATCATGCGGATATTTCTGTGGAGCAGTTACGAGCGGCACGTTCTTTGTTGAATTGGTCTCAGGCGGATTTGTCCAAAAAGTCTGGATATGCGTTGGCGACAATCAACAATATAGAGCGAGGTCAATACCAGGCGCATTCTGCTACCTTGAACGATATTGTGCAAACCTTTGAAGAATCCGGCATTCAATTTATTGATGGCCCCGGGGTCAGAATTCAAACATCTGATTTCCGTATCAAATACTATGAAGGTGCCGATGCGTTACATTATTTGTTTAGAAATGTTGTGGCGTCATTGGAAAAAGGGGGAGACCTTTACATTTCCGGGTTAGATGAAAAGAAATTGAAAATGGGCGCAGAGGAGGAGATGAAATTTTTGCAGACACGTTTAAAGCAAAACGTCAATGTGCATATTTTGAATAATAAATCCTATAGCTCGGCGTTAACTTTTCATAACTTGAAGAAAAAGGTTGTCCCAGATAACATCCTGTTGATTCCTTGTTTTATTTACAAAGGGCGTGTTGCGATAGTCGTTTTGCAAAATCCTATGCATGTGGCGATTATATATAACGAAGATATGGCTCGGAAATATCTTGCGCAATTTGAGTATGTTTGGAACAAAGAAAAAAGTTTATAGGTTGATAGCTCGCGAAAATTACTTTTCTTTTGACAAGAATGAGTAAAAAGTTTATAGTGAGAGTATGACTTGTAAAGATATTATCAGATATATTTTATGGCGTATGAAATATCGGGCAGTTTTGCCGGCAGTGTTCATCAATAGAGTGCCTGTCAAGGAAAATGGAGAGGAGTTGGTGGACATTCAGCAAGATTTATCTTTGTTTTTTGCTGAAAATTTGAAAGACGGACCAGTGCTATTGCGAAAAGGGGTGTATTTGCGTCTAAAAAAAGCGGCAGGCTTTTTGCCAGAAGGATGTGCTTTTAAAATTTATTCTGCTTATAGATCCTTGCAAAAACAACATGATTTGTGGAATCAAAAATGTGCCGAAATGAAGGAAAAATATCCTTTTTTGACAGATGAAGATTTAGAACAAAGAGTTCGAGCTGTTTGTGCAGATCCTAGGCGTGGTTATGGCGGACATCAAACGGGTGGTGCAATAGATTTAACGCTATGTGATTCAACCGGCCGCGAATTAGATATGGGAAGTGAGTATTTTGATGATAGTAAAGCTCATCCGACTTTTGTTGCGGGTTTGACGAATGAACAACAACAAAATCGGCGGTTATTATATCATACGCTTGTTGAAGCGGGATTCCAAAATTATCCGAATGAATGGTGGCATTATTGTTATGGCGACCGTATGTGGGCGGCATATCAACTCAAAAAGCATGCCATTTATGGTCTTGTTGAAAAGGATAATTGATTTTATAACATTGGAAAGTTGTTGCTATATTTAAAGGAATGTGCTAATCTGTCCTAAAAAGGAGGAGAAATGCGTAAAATCTTGAAAAAGAATATGCAGTCTATGGGTAAAAGGGGGAAAAAGATTCAAGCACACACCTCATCAAAGAAAAGCGCTTCAAAAGCAAAAGATAAAGCACATCCGATGCGTGTTTTTGTTGCGGCTGGTTCGCGTTCGGGACATAATCCGGAATATGCTCAACAAGCATATGAATTGGGCCGTGAAATTGGACGCCACAATTATCAATTGACGTTTGGCTGGTCCTCTATCGGAATTATGGGGGCTGTTGCACAGGGTGTTTTGGAATCATGGTCCAAAAAAAAGGATAAGTTAAGCAAACCTTTGCAAGGGATCACGACAGAACATTATTTATCCCTTTATACAAGTGATACAAAATTGGATGAAATTGCAGATGTAGTTGTTTCTCGTTCGTTGGAAGAAAGAAAAAAGAATTTATTGCAGGCAGATTTTATCGTATTCGCGCCGGGTGGTTTGGGAACTTTAGATGAATTGGCGTATGATTGTATTACCATGCAAGATGGGGCTTTAAAAGTTAAACCGTTTGTGTTATTTAATGTGGGAGGATTTTTCCATCATCTTTTAGAGTTTTTAAAGGATATTCATCTCAAAGGTTTTTCAGATCAAATGCCATTTATTGTGGCGGATAATGTTTTTGAAATACAGGTTTCATTTGCTATGATAGCTTATTACCAAGACAGAATTCGTGATAAAACGATGGCGGCCGAAGTTGTTGCTCAAATTATTCATGAATTGCCCTATGTGATCGAACAACAACAGGCCTACCCCAGAAAGAGCGTAGAACGGATTTTACAAGAAAAGGAAAGTGTTTTTAAAAAAGCTAATTTGGTGCAGAAGCAGGAGCTTTCTCGTGTAATTGAAGAAGCTTATTTAAAAAAGGAAATCCAAAGAATGTATGACCGATTGTCATCTACAAGTCGGGATACAGCATTGGCTAGCCATAAGTTAGATAAATTAAGAGAACGGATCAAGGAAACAAAGGCGCAAAATGGATTTTGTTAATCTTCCTATCTTTTTTGCAGGAATATTATTGACAGTCAGCATTTTGACAAGTCTTGTGTCTTCTCGTGTCGGTGTGCCATTGATTTTATTGTTTTTGTGCGTTGGCTTAGGTGTGAGCAGTGGGGATTTTGAGTTTTTACAGTCTTTGCAACATCCTCGGATCGTTTTTTTCGTTGGTTCTGTTGCGCTTGCCATGATATTATTTGATAGCGGATTTCGCACTTCTATGAAGAATTATCGCGAAGATGCAAAGCCGGCTTTGTTGATGTCAACGCTGGGGGTTTTCTTGACAACTTGTTTTTTGGCGCCGTTTATCAAATTAGTTTTGGAATTTGAATGGTTGCAAGCATGGTTGTTGGCTGCTATTATCAGCTCTACCGATTCGGCCGCAGTGTTCTTTTTGCTGCGATCTAAAGGGCTATTCTTAAAAGAACGAGTTAAAGCAACATTGGAAATTGAATCCGGAACAAATGATCCGATGGCGATCTTTTTGACATTAACTTTTGCGCTTTTAATTCGTCAAGGGGGCTTTAGTTCAGATGCTTTTGTCGGATCGGTGCTGGGGGCTTTTATTATTCAGGTTGTTGTGGGCGGCGGAATAGGTTTTTTAATGGCCTTTGCTATTCGTTTTTTAGTCAACAAAATTCGTTTGGAAACAGCGCTGTATCCTATTTTTGTTTTAGGTTTGGTCTTGATAGGCTTCGGTCTTTCAAATTGGTTAAAAGGAAGTGGTTTTTTGGCGCTGTATATTGCAGGTCTTTTGGTTGGAAATAGTCGGATTCAGGCGCATACTCAAATTTCTAAATTTCAGCAAACATTTACATGGTTAAGTCAAATCAGCATGTTCGTGATATTGGGTTTATTTGTTACATTTTCCACCTTGGTTCATGCCTGGGGACCAGCCTTTATTATTTCTTTGGTTTTAATGTTTATAGCAAGACCTTTAATGGTTTTTTTGCTGTTGACTCCGTTCAGAAAATACCATTTTTGGGAAAATGTTTTTATTTCCTTTGTGGGATTGAGAGGTGCAACTTCTGTTTTATTAGCTCTGATCCCGCTCATTTTTAATTTGCCCCATGCTGAGGAAATTTTTAGTATTATTTTTGCAATGGTGCTGATTAGCTTGGCCGTTCAAGGTTTTGCAATTCCTATGGTTGGGCACTGGTGTGGTGTGGCCTTACCTCTTTTGGAAAAAGATCCTGTTAAAACGGAAATTGATTTGCCAGATTTAATGGATAGTTCATTGGTGATGTATGAAATGACGCCAACAACTCCGGTTGTGCGAGGAGAGAAAATTCCTAAATGGGCCAAACCGACATTGGTTGTGCGAAATGGTGTGTCTTATCCGACTGGTGCGCGTTTGAGACAATTAAAGGCCGGAGATAAGGTGTATTTGTTTGTGTCTTCCGAGTTGCAACGGCCCTTGCTTGATCAATTGTATGGAAGTACTGCCGTTACAGAGAATAAACCCTATGGCGATTTTCCTATTTCTCCAACAACAACCTTTGCGGAATTGGAGCATATGTATGGGATTGTTGTAGATAAGGGTATCCGGGATTATTCTATTTTGGAATTGTTTGAACAAGAATTTGACGATGTTGAGGTCGGCGACCGATTAATTTTAAATGGATTAGAGTTAGTTGTGCACCAATTAGATGATAATCATTTAAGCGCGGTGGGTATTGATATTGACCCGGTTTTTCGTCGCCAAAAGGCTTTTTTGAGCGGTTTCCGTAAAAAACAAAAGGAAAAAGTTTAAAAAAACAATAAAAAAGTGCTTGCGTATTTAAAATTTTGGTGTAAAATATAAAGGTATTTAACCTTGGGGAAAGGATGTTAAATGAAGAAGTTATTACTTTTTGCTACGGCAGTCGCCGGTTTTGCTGTTTCTGCCGCTGCACAAGATGGATCGGTTAAGACAACAACGGTTCAGTATCAGGTGCCGACCTGCACGAATTGTCGTACAACAACGACAACGACGATGGTCTATCCAGAGCAAAAGCCTGTTGTAGTTGAATCTGTTCCGCAATCTGTTGTGATGCAGGATGTTGAGGCTCGTCCGGTTGTTATGAAGAGAACTGTTGAGGAAAAGAAGTGCGCTACATGTAAGAAAAATGGGGATTTGGCGATTCGTAACCCATTGTTTGTGTTAAAAGAAGGGCAGATTTCTTTCCAAAACGTGACGGGGTTTTTCCGCGAACCAAAACGTCATTGGCCCAGAAAAGGTCCTAATGATTACAAAATGGAAAACCATGGTTGGCAGTGGGCAGACACATTGGCTTTCGGTGTCACCGATCGTTTCACCGTTTCGATCTTTGGTGGTCACCACCACTCCGTTCCAAAAACAACTCAATGGAAGTCTGATGAAAATGGTCGTTGGAGACATGGGCATGGGGAACGTCCGCCGCATATCGATCGTTATGATGCAGGTGTAGGTTTGTACTATCATTTGATTGATACGTGTCACTTTGATGCTATTGTTGGATATGAACATGCTTGGGGTCGTGTGAAAACGATATCTGGGATTATGGGAGAGAAAAAGTCTGAAAAACGTACGAACTCTTTGATGGCTGGTCCGACAATTACTGTTGGATCTAACTGGGGTTGGTTCACGCCAAAGATGACCGTTGGTTATCGTTGGTCTGGTTCTCACGTGAGAAAGCCAGGTAAAGAGCATAAGTCTTGGGACAAGGAACACTCAATGCACTTTATTCCGGGTGTTTACATTCAACCAAGCAAGTACTATGCCTTTGATTTCTACTGGGATAAGGTTGAAAAACAAGAGGCTCAGTGGAATGCCGGAATCGATGTGTATCCGTACAAGAATGTTGTTATCGGAGCACAGGTTAACTTGATCCGTCCGACACATAGTCCGATGTATATGATGGGTGTCTCACTTGTTGGAAAGATTGTGTTCTGATAAAGAGTCTATCATCTAGGATAATAACCGCCCTGAAAAGGGCGGTTTTTTTTTATTCAATTTGAAGTTATTTTATTTTTTGAAATGTGGCTAAGAAAAAGCCATCTGTGTTTGTTTTAGCAGGGGTCCATTGTTGATGGTGAATTAAACGAAAATTTGGGTGACGTTTTAAAAAAGCACGTGCTTGATCTTGATTTTCCATCTGAATTAATGAGCAAGTCATGTAGTGCAAATATCCATTGTCTTGAACAAAATGACAGGCTTTATCCAAAATTTGCGCTTGTTTTTGAATGAGGGTGCGCAGTTGATTTTGTGTCAATTTTAATCGTCCATCTGGATTTCGGCGCCATGTGCCAGAGCCAGTGCAAGGAGCATCAACAACAACATGCATAAATTGTCCTTGAGGTTTTAGCGATGTATGAATAATGGATGTTTGAGCCCTTTTTGCGCGTTTTTGTAATTCATGTAGGCTGATTTTAGAAATATCGTGTGCAATGATTGTTCCTTTGTTTTGCATTATTTGTGCCAGGCAGAGTGATTTCCCGCCAGCTCCAGCACAATAATCTAAGACTGTTTCGCCCGGTTGAACATGGGTTGCTAAGGCAACTAATTGAGAGCCTTCATCCTGTATTTCAATAAGACCTTGTTTATATTCCGGCAAGGTGGTTAAATTGGTGCGTTTTTTTAATACAAGCCCTAAGGGGGATAGCTTTGTTAAAGTGCTTTCTATTCCCTGTTCAGATAAAAGTTGTTGAATTTGTTTGCGGTCACCATTTGCGCGTAAAACAGTATGTGCTTCTGTTTGCATGGCATTTAATTCTTCCGTTGGGATATATTCCCGTAGCCAAGCAGGAGTCGGACAGCTTTTGATGCTATCCCAAACCAATTTTGTTAAGGCATGCCGATCTTTTGAACCAATATAACGACGCGCACGGGTATAAGCATTGATCACTTCATTGGCCGGCCGATTTGTTTTATTTATTTCGGTTAATAATTCGTCTGCGGCAATAAGAATTTGTTCAGCTTTCATTTTCGCGCCCTTTAAAGCCGGTAGCTACGACATAAAATTCCGAAGAATCTTTACGACTGGCATCTGGCTTGACATGTTTGACAACCTTGAAATCTCGTTTCATTTGTGCAAGGAAAGTATTTTCTGTGCCGCCTTGAAAAATTTTGGCGATAAAGACACCGTTTAGATTTAAAACCTGTATAGCAAAAGCATAAGCCTCTTTTAAAAGGTTCATAATGCGCCGGTGATCTGTCATATGATTTCCGGTGGTATTAGCCGCCATATCGCTCATCACAATATCAGCTTTATGATTTTGTAATAATTCTTGCAGTATTTGAGGCGCCTGCTCATCCGTAAAATCCATTTGAACTAATTTTGCTCCGGCAATTGGTGCGGCAGGCAATAAATCCATCCCAACGACTAAAGGATTTTCTGGGGTTGAACGAACGGCTTTAACGGCAATTTGTGTCCATCCGCCTGGAGCACAACCTAAATCTACAACACGTTTGCCAGGTTTGAAAAAGTGGAATTGATGATCCAGTTGTTGAATTTTAAATGCCGCCCTTCCACGCAAACCAAGTCTGTGTGCTTCTGCTACATAAGGATCATTTATTTGTCGTTGTAACCAACGTGTGCTTGATTCCGAACGTTTTCTGTCTTTATGTAATTTCGTTTTTAATGGGCGGTTATTAAAATGCATGCAAATATTATAATAGAAAGACTTGTTTTTGTCAAAAAAAGAAAAACACCCCTGTTGCCAAGGGTGTTTTTGAATAATTTAAAAGCTTATTTGCGTCCTTTGGATGGCAAAACAGCAAAAATCAAAACAATAATTGGCCCTATGATAGGCAATAACAACCACAAGGCATGCCATGGAGAATAGCCTGTGTTACGAATACGCCGTACCAAAATAGCTATGGATGGAATCAAAACTGCCAAAGCGTAAATGAATTGAATCTTTGCAGAAATAAGTCCAATTAAAAAAGACACAATAAAGTTTGCCAAAGCAAACCACCAATATGTGGGACGATCGGCAGATCCTTTAAAATCAAAATACTTTCTAAAAGCATCTAAATAATAATCAACAATAACCATTTTTTCTCCTTTTGTTATGAAAGAAACTAGCTTCTTCCTTTGATATTGTAATCCCGCAAAATGAAATATGCAATAATTTTTTGTAAATTATCTCGCTGACATTAATACATATTGATCAAACTGATTTCAATACGGTGATTTTGTCGCCGACCTTTTTCCGTCGTGTTTGTTGCAATAGGATTCTGGGAGCCGAGACCATCTACAACTATGCGATTTAGATTTATTCCATTTAGACGTAAGAAATTAGCAATGGAATTGGCCTGACGCAAGGAAGCTTTAATGCTTTGTTCCATGGTGGCATCGTTCCCAGTATAGCCAATGATCTGAATTCTGGTTGCATCATATTCTTTGATAATTTTAGCCATAGAAACCATTGCTGGTTCAAATTTTTCAGAGATAGTATAAGTATTAGCATTAAAGGCGACTGAGTTTGGAATAATTAAAAGAATTTGATTCGTTGCTTGTCGAACCTGGACGCCCGAAGGAGTCAGTTCTCTTTTCAATTTAGCAAACTGTTCATCCATTTTATCGCTTGTTAAAGGAGCCGGGTGAATAGTCGGCACTGGTTTTTCCGGTGTTGCAATTTGTTTGCTGACCAAAACTGGTTGTGGCATCATTGGTGGCAACGGCTCTTCATCTGACAAATAGACAGGATCTTCGTGACGAACAACACACGCACTTATACAAAATAATGTCATGATGGCAAAAAGTATTTTTTTCATTTTACAACTCCCGATTTAATTGAGCTATCTTTTATCTTAACGTTTTCTCTTAATATGTCAATAGGAAAAAGTTTCTGCCCTTTTCGGATGTGCCAAAATGTCCAACCGTTACAAGCTAAACAGTGTTTAATCCTTGCCGCCATTTGATGAATAGACGCTTGATCTTTGCCTCTTTTCAAGCTACCGTCGGCACATACGATCACTTTATTTTCTCCAGCAGCATCGTATAAAGCAGTTCCGGGAAGGATAACATTTTGGGCCACCAAATCTCCAAAGGCGATTTTATGCGGTAATTGTTTTATTGTTGGGTTAAGATATGATTTATCTCCATATTGTGTGGATTTAAGTCGCTTTTGCGCATATTCAATATAAGCTTTTTGTTTATCTATACCGATATAGTGACGTCCTAATTTTTTTGCGACAGCTGCGGTAGTGCCGGATCCAACAAAAGGGTCCAAGATGATATCGTTTGGATTTGTGCAGGCTAAAATAATGCGATATAGAAGGGCCTCCGGTTTTTGTGTTGAATGAAGTGTCTTGCCACAGTTATTTTTGATCCGTTCGGGGCCGTGACAAACTGGAATAGTCCAATCAGATCTCATTTGAAGATCTTCGTTAAATGCCTTCATGCTTTCATAGTGAAATGTATATTTTGTGCGAGGTTCTTTTGTGCACCAGATTAAAGTTTCATGTGCATTTGTAAAGCGAGTTCCTTTAAAATTAGGCATTGGATTTGTTTTGTGCCACACAATGTCATTTAAAATCCAAAAACCGACGTTTTGTAGGTAGTAACCAACTCTGAAAATGTTATGATAAGTGCCAATAACCCATAATGAACCGGTGTCTTTTAAAATACGAAAAGCTTCCGAAAGCCATTGTTGGGTAAATAAATCATATGCCTCAATGCTTTGAAATTTATCCCAATCATCATTGACGGCGGCAACGGTGCTTGTGTCCGGACGAACCAAAGTTTTTTTGAGCTGCATAAAGTAGGGGGGATCGGCAAAAATCAAATCAACGCTTTTATCAGGGATTTGTTGCATGATTTTTAGGGAATCTCCACAAATGAGAATGTCTTTTTTCATGGGGAACTTGTACGACTGATAGAGTTGGATGAAGAAGTTTGACGGCCTGCATAAACTTTTTGCGCATATTCGTATGCTTTCATAACTTTGTTTTCTGCAGTTTGAACAATGCCCAAAACTTGTTGTATTTGTGCAGGAGATATGTTCTTGTCAAATTGTTTAATAGCGCGACTAATGATTTCGCGTTGTTTTTCGGAATTTTGGATTAATTCCATCAAAAGGGGAACGGTGGACCGTTTCTGATACATTTGGTTCATTTGAAGAATAAGATTGTTCACATTTTCAAGTTTTTTTTCAGATAACAGTTTGGATGTATTTAGATTGTTCTTTTCTAAAATATTATCCACGCGTTTTAAGCATTCTTCAGCCAGTGAGATTTGTTCAAGCGCATATTGATATTCGCTGAGTTTAAGCAATTCAGACTCATTAATCCTAGGAAGGGATTGAATAATCATTTCAATCTGTTTAATTTCTTTTTGTGCCATGGTGTCGGGACTTAAATTGAGTTTTTCTTGTGCAATCTGGACTTTTTCTTGCAAAGACGCCAAACGATCTTGAACTTGTTGTCTTGCTTCAAGTGTTTGGTTTTCTAATTCCTTCTTTTTCGCCTCAACCAAAGCCGCATCTTTGGCCGCGTGTTGTTGCGTTATTTCTTTATCAATAGCCGTGACAAAGGTGTTTGTTTCTACGGTGAGATCTACACCTCTTTTGTCAAAGACAAGAGTGTATGTAATTGCCGGCAAAGAGGACCATTGATTCAACGAAAGAGGTAATTTAACTTTGGTTTTATCCGTTGGAATATCCCAGTCAACAGAAATGCCTGAAGAAGTAGAATCGGCAGAGGTAAGCGTGCCGGAAGCGACTTGCCATAATCCATCTTTGATGGTGAAATCACCTGTAAAACTTTGAATAGGTGTTGTACCATTTTGAAGGGCAGATGTCAGATTTGTATTTAACTCTGACTCATTGACTTTTTCTTGGATGGCTTTGTCGATCACATTAAGTGCTTGCGAAATATCGGCGCCAATTAATGTCGGTTGATTAAGGGCGATGGATCCTTGTCCGGAAAGAGTGCGCGCCATTTCAAGAGGTGTGTCTCCAGAGGTAATAATGTGCCAGTTTGTGTTGAGTTTTCCTCCGCTAAGGCCTACGGTATCATACATTGCAAATTGTGGAGAAACAGGGATATTTTCCATTTTGCCGATCAAATTTAATTCAGGTTTTTGATGCCATGAATAAGTTCCCTCAATATTGATTGTGGCATCTGGCAAATCCATAAGATTAGCATTTAAACTTTTCAGGGTTAGAGTGTTATTTTCAATAGAGGCTTGCAACGCCACGTTGGCAAATTGCTTTGTCCGATAGGTAACAGCATCGGCTGTCAAATTAAATTGCCCCGAAAATCTTTTGAATAAATCTACTTGAAATGGATCGCCATTAAAGCCTGTGGCACTTAGATAAAAATTCTTTTCTTCGGGTAATAATTTAGCTATATCCAAATGTTTACTATGAGTATTGAGGGTAAGCGCTTGATTTTGCGGTTGATAAGAAGCTTGTCCTTCAAAGTCCATGCCGCCTAGGACCATATTCATGGCTGTCAAAGTTTGAGTTGTTTCGTTTTCTTCAAGCTGAGCGGTCAATGCTAAGCTACCATTGAGCCGAGGGAATGGATCCATGGATAAGAGGTCTTGCAAAAATTTCGGGGCGTTTTGATGATTGAAATCAATGGTCGTGTTTCGCCAATAGTTATCCGCAAGATGGCCTGTCATAGCTAAATTAAATAGGTGTGTTTGATACTTAAAATCAATATCCCAATCTGCTGTATTTCCCAAAACTTGAGCGGTTAAATCGAATTGTTTGATGTTGTTTAACCAAATAGAATCAGAGCTTATGCCCAATTTATGGAGTAATTCGGCCGGATTCGCCCCTTTCGCTTGAATAGTATTTTGGGTGATTTTCCAATCTTTAGATCCAAAATTTTCGATTGAAGTTTGTAACAATAAACTTTCTTCTTCCGTTGTAGTCGCAGAAGTATCAAGAGTTAAATTATGAGGTTGAGTTGATGCCTTGATATTCAAAGAAGTTAATTCAATATCGCGAATGCGAATGTCTTGCATTTTAACATCCCAAGCAATTGGGGTGTCCCACAAGGCTGTGGTTGCCAAAGAAAGAAGACCTTCTTGGATAACGGTTGGTAAAGGCGTCAATTGACCACCATTTTGGGGCGGAAAATACAAATTCCAATTGATGCCTTTTGCTGTTAAATCTAAATGCCACTCTTTGTCTTTTTCCTTAATGGCGGTGAAACTGCCGGGAATATTGTCTAGGGTAAAATTTGGAATTTGGATAGAAACTTGATCTGGTCCCCATGTGCCAGATAAGCTAAATTGTGCTTTGGCCAACAATTGATCGTTGCTGGGGAAATTCTTATTGGGAACTTTTAAAAATTGCAACAAATCCCGTAAACTTTGTGTATTGACATCTATTTGAGCATTCCCGGTAACATTATCAGGATCCGTCGAAATGGCTCCTTTTGCGACGATAGTAGATGCTCCCGGCAGGACGGTAGAAAGAGAGCTGATTTCGAACGATTGATTTTTATACAAACCTGCGACTTGAAAATTGGAAATAGCTTGATTATTTAATGTAATATCCGAAATGTTTCCTGTGACAGTTGTCGCGGGAATATTTTGCAAGAGTTTTTGATGAATAATTTGGCTTAATGTTGGTTGCCATGTGTCTAAATTGATATCTCTGGCCGTGAATACTAATTCTTGAGATTGTTTTGTTGGTTGTTGTGTTAAATTTAATTCAATAGCTGGAGATTTTTCCTCTGTCCCAATGCGAAGGATGCAATCCGAGAGAATTGTGCTCGAGGGATTCATAGTTAAAGTCAGGTTGGCGGCAATGACGTTTTCATTTTCCGGTAGCAATGGAAGTTGCCGTTTTTTAAGAAGGTTGTTTAATTGTTCTGCTTTAAAGCTGACGTTGGCGCTTACAGTTTTTTCGGGATTGTCTTGAATAATTTGTCCGTTAACATCAATGACCACTTGTGAATCTGGTTCTAGCATAGAAACAGAAAAATCTATAGGCTTTGAAATTTCATGTTGCGCCATATTGGCTTCTAACTTTAATGGGACGCCAAGCAGCTTTCCTTTTCCGTTAAATTTAAATGGACCACTCATTGAACCAAAAGCAATATCTCCGTTGAGATCTGTTAATTGATAAGTTTGTTTTGTTATTTGATTGATGTATTGCACCATTCCTTCATCGATGTGAATAACATCAATTTGTGTGGATTGTTTTTCTGTTCCAAATAAGGTGTCTTTAGCAATATTGGCAACAGGTTGAAATAATTCCGGGAAATTTAGATTGCTAACGGACAAACTGACACGTTCAAATAAAAATTGAGGTTTGGTTAAAACAATACTTTTGATGCGTGTCGGACTTTTTAGTAAAGAGCCCCATTCAATTTGAATTTGGATTTTGTCCGCATGGAACATATTTTTATTCGGGCTGTTGGCAATATTTTCCAAACTGACATCCGTCAAAGTCATTGTCGGTAATGGATCCCATGTCAGCTGAGCGGTTCCATTGATAATTAGTGCGCGCCCTGTGACGCTTGTTATATTGTTGACGATTTGATTTTTAAAGGCTTCTTGGTTGAAGGAACGATATCCGATGTAGGATAGCAATGCTATCGCCACAAGCAAAATCAATACTATTCCCAAAATAATTTTTTTAATCATCCCTAAAACCCCTTCTTGAAAATTCTAGCTGAAAAAAAGATTTGGAGCAAGTGTTTTTTTGCTAATCTTCTAATTTTATACGGATTTTTTGCAAAAAAGTTTTTTTGTCATAGGGTTTTTCCATGACTTCCATGCCCCAATCAATTGCTTTGGCAATTTCATTCCATGTGGCATTTTCGTATAATTCTCTTAGCTCTTTTTCAAGGGCTTGTCGTGATTCCGGCGTTTCCAAAAAATCACTGGCAGGCGTTTCTTTTTGAGATTGTTTTTGCTTTAAAAAGGCCTGAGCATCGTCTAAAAAACTCATATGTTTTTCCTCCATAGGAACGGTAAGAATAAAACGACAAGCGTTGTAAATTCCAAACGTCCCGCCAACATAACAAACGATAACACCCATTTGGCACCATCTGGTAAAGAAGCATAAGTTTGTTCCGGGCCAATAACACTACCTAATGCAGGACCGACGTTGGCAAGACAACTTAAAGAGCCGGAAAATGCGCTTACATAATCCAATCCTAATGCGGTTAGTGTCAGTGTAGATAGGATGAAAACTAAAAAGAACAGACTTAGGAAAAACAAAACGCTGGATGTGACGGCCGCATCTATAGTTTGTTCTCCATAGCGAGGAATAAAGACAGCGTAAGGTTTGATTAAACTTTTCATTTTTGTGGACATAATTCTTCCCATAATTGCAAAACGGAACATTTTAATACCGCCAGAGGTAGAGCCGGTGCATGCCCCGCAGGCGAGTAAGAACAAGAAAAGGGTCATTGCAAAAGAGCCCCATGAGCTGTAAGGGGAAGCCACAAAACCAGTTGTTGTCACAATAGAAACAACTTGGAAAAGGACAAAACGAAATTTTTCAATACCAACGACAGGAAGCAATAGCAGACAAGAAATGACCACAAATTTCATAAAGGTAATAATTTGAGCGTTGTTTTTAATGGCGCCCCAACGTCTGTAGAATATGTGTGGTCCCAAAACTAAAGGTAAACCGCCTAATATCATAAAGACAATAAGTATCCATAAAATAGCAGGGCTGTTGAAATACATAATACCGGCATCATGTGTAGAAAAACCACCCGTTGATAAGGTCGTCATAGCATGATTGACGGCGTCAAATGGCGACATCCCGGCGAACCACAAACATAAGGCGCAAGCACTTGAGAGGACAACAAAGTAAATTAAAATATCGCATACGCTTTGGCGCATTGTTGGGTTGATGCGTTCAGAAAGAGCGCTAGATTCCGTTGTAAACAGTTGCATTCCGCCGATTTGTAGGGTCGGCAATACGCTTAACGCAACAACGATAATACCGAGGCCTCCGAACCATTGACACATGGATCGCCACAACAACGTTCCCATGGATTCATTTTCAAGATTTGTTAAAATAGTCGCTCCGGTTCCGGTAAAACCAGACATAGATTCAAAAAAGGCATCTGCTAAAGTCATCGCATGTGGCGGTAGATAAAAAGGAATGGCCGAAAAGGCAACATAAGATAGCCACATAACGGTTGTCGTGAGGAACATTTCTTTTGTTTTAAGTGGTTCATGTGTTTTAGGACAAATTAAATAAACAAAAAGCCCCGATAAAATGGTAAAGCATGCGCCAAATGAAAAAGGATTAAAAAATTCTTTTGTTGTTAACCAATCCGCAATGGCCGGTATGAGCATGAGCAATCCGCATCCCATGACCATCAAAGAATTAATAGAAAAAATAAGCCCAAATCGCATATTGTCTAGTTCCCTTTTTCTCTATTGTAAGCAGTATAGAAAAAAAGTCAATGGATTTTACTTGAAAAAAATAGATGATTTTGTTAAACTGGCGAGCATGCAGGATAGACTTTCAAGAATGCGTTTAATGGTGGGCGATAAAGCTCTTCAAAAACTACGAAAAGCTCATGTGATGGTTGTGGGCTGTGGTGCTGTTGGTAGTTATGCGATTGAAGCGTTGGCTCGCGCAGGTGTGGGGCATTTAACTTTGGTTGATTTTGATCAAGTTTCTGTGACAAATATCAATCGGCAATTATTTGCGCTTTCTTCAACGGTAGGGAAAAAGAAAGTAGATGTAGCAAAATCGCGTGTGCAGGATATTTCAAAAGATATCAAAATAGATACTTTGGATTTATTGGTGAACGCAGAAACTTTGCCGAACCTGTTAAAAATAAAGCCCGATTTTGTGGTGGATGCGATAGATTCTTTGAATCCCAAATGTTGTTTGATTGAAGCATTGGTCAATGTCCAAATTCCATTTGTGTCTTCTATGGGGGCTGCCCTGAAAACAGATCCAACAAAAATTCAAGTGGCGAGGATGAAAAAGACAATCAATTGTCCATTGGCCTTTTTTGTGCGGAAACGATTGCGCAAGCGTGGTGTACTAATGGATTTCCCTGTGGTTTATTCACCAGAATTGACGCAAGATAAAAGCAAATTACAACTGCCCGAAGAAGCGAATCAAGAGTCTGGTCGTGTGCGGCATGAGATGGGGTCTTTTCCTACAATAACAGGTATTTTTGGCCTCATGTGTGCGCACGTTGTTATTCAAAGTTTAACGAAAGAAGGTCAAGATGGATGAAGTGCCTTTTTTCATGGAGGGGCTAAACCCCGAACAAAAAGAAGCGGTCATGACGACCGAAGGTCCTTTGTTGGTTTTGTCTGGAGCCGGCACCGGGAAAACGCGTGTTTTAACAACGCGAATTGCTTATATCTTATCGCAACAATTAGCATTGCCATGGCAAATTTTGGCAGTTACTTTTACCAATAAAGCGGCACGTGAAATGGGTGAGCGTTTAGAAAAAATGGTTGGCCCGGCGGCTCTTGGCGTGTGGCTTGGCACTTTTCACCGAATCGGCGTGCGAATTTTGCGTAAATATGGTGGCTTTGTCGGTTTGGAACAAAATTTTGCAGTTTTGGATAGCGATGATCAAGAACGATTGCTTAAAAATTTAATGACTCAGTATGGTGTTGATGTCAAAAAATATGCGCCAAAAACCATGCTGGAAGTTATTGAGCGTTGGAAGGATAGAGGTTTGCCGCCGGAAGCGGTGACGCATGCTGAACAAAGTGAGTTTTGCGAAGGGCGTGCATTGGATTTTTATAAACTTTATCAAAATAAATTACGTGAAATGAACGCGGTAGATTTTGGTGATTTATTGTTGTTGCCTTTGGAATTATTTAAAAATAATGCGGCTGTTTTAGCGGAATATCAAAATCAATTTCATTACATTTTGGTGGACGAATATCAGGATACAAATGTGGCGCAATATATGCTCTTGCGTTTGTTAGCACGTGGTCATAATAACATTTGTTGTGTGGGCGATGATGATCAATCTATTTATTCTTGGCGTGGGGCGGATGTTGATAATATTTTGAATTTTGGAAAAGTTTTTCCCGGTGCGAAAGTTGTTCGATTGGAAAGAAACTATCGGTCCACAGCGCATATTTTAGGGGCCGCTTCGGCTTTGATTGTAAATAATGTTGGGCGTTTGGGAAAAACTTTACGTGTAGCCAATGAAGATGAAAACGCCGGACATTTGGTTGTTGTTCAAGGTTATTGGAACGGCGGACAAGAGGCCGAAAAAGTAGTTGAGAAAGTTGAGGACAGACAGCGTCAAGGTGTGAAATTATCTGATATGGCGATTTTGGTGCGCGCCGGTTTCCAAACGCGTGAATTTGAAGATGTGTTAGTAAAAGCGGGTATTCCTTATAAAATTATTGGCGGTTTTAAATTCTATGAACGCCAGGAAATTCGTGATGCGGTGGCTTATTTACGCCTTGTTTTAAATCCGAATGATGATTTGGCGTTTGTACGTATTGTAAATGTGCCACGCCGAGGCATTGGAGAAGTGGTGATGCGTGCGTTGCAAGAAACGGCCAGACAAAATCATTGCAGTTTGTTTGAGGCAATTGCCAAAGCTGACTTAAAGTCTGCGCCGAAAAAAGCTTTGATGGGATTCGCAGAACAAGTTTTGCGTTGGCAAGAACGTAGTAAAAATTTATCGCCTGAAGATTTGTGTAAAGAGGTGATGAACGAATCCGGCTATTTGATGATGTGGCAATTGGATAAAGCGCCGGAAGCGGAAGGGCGTGTGGAAAATATCCAGGAATTATTTAATGTGTTGGGTAGCGGTGATTTTGAATCCATTGAGCAATTTTTGGAATATGCGAGTTTGTTGACTGAAAATGATGAAGCGGTAGATGGGGATCAGTTAGTTGTGATGACTTTACATGCCAGTAAAGGATTGGAATTTGATACGGTCTTTTTAACTGGCTGGGAGGAAGGATTGTTCCCTCATCAACGTGCTTTGGATGAGGCCGGAGAACAAGGATTAGAAGAGGAACGTCGGTTGGCTTATGTCGGACTCACACGGGCACGGAAATTGGCTTTCATTTCGTATGTCAGTAATCGGCGCATTTATGGCCAATGGCAGAATGCTTTGCCAAGTCGATTTGTGGAGGAGTTGCCTGAAGAGCATATTGATAAACGTGGGAATAATCGGATGGGTTATGGCGCCGGTTTTGCGGATGTGCGGATGCCTTGGGCACATGAAAAAGTGCAACAAGCGGCCTCCGTTTTTACATCTAAATGGAAAGGACATCAAGTGATGCACGAAACATTTGGAAAAGGTGTTGTGTTGCGCGAAAGTGGTGAGCAAGTTGAAGTTGCTTTTGAACGGGGCGGCATTAAAAAGATCTTAGCCCGTTTCTTGGAATTGATTTAGGAACCTTGTTTTGATGCGATGAAATTCTAATTGTTGGTTTTTTCTAAGGCCGCTAATTGTTTTTTATAACTACGCCGTTGGCTTTCATGTTGAGCCAGTTTTGAAAGAGAGGCCGCAGCGGAAGGAGCTAATATCAATGGGACCAAAATACTTTGCTTTTGTCCTGCATGAAGAGCCCCAAAAACAAATAGAAAAGAAAGAATGCCTTGTAAGATTACATTCTCCTTGTGAAATTTCATTCTTTCGCGGCAATATGCTTTTTGGTGTTCGCGAACACGATAACTAATATTCATGGACATTATTATAGCTGATTTCATAAAGCATGTCAAATTTACTTGCATTTACAAAGTATCTTTGCTACACTTGTTCTATGTTTAATAAAACAGAACGATTGTTGGCATTTCGGTATCTTCGTTCGCGTAAACGCACGGGGTTTGTTTCCGTTATTGCAGGTTTTTCATTTTTAGGAATTATGTTGGGTGTTGCCACACTGATTATTGTTATGAGTGTGATGAATGGTTTTAAAGCCGAGCTCATGGGGCGCATTTTGGGGCTTAATGGTCATTTGGGTGTGTACCCTATTGCTGGTGCCAGTTTGCAAGATTATGATGCCATTAAAGATAAAGTAAAGGGATTGCCATCAGTAGCAACTGTGATTCCTGTGATAGATGGTCAGGCAATGCTTTCCACAGAACAAGGGCAAGCCGGTGTGATGGTGCGAGGTATGCGTCAAGAAGATTTTTCGGAGCATGGCGTTTTAAAAGATAAATATCAAGGCGACAATTTGGTTAATTTTGATAAAGGAACCGTGATTTTGGGATGGCGATTGGCGGCACGTCTGGGGGTGCAAATCGGTGAAAAAATCACATTTATTTCGTCAAAAGCGAATTTGACCGCATTTGGTTCCATGCCAAAGATGAAAAGTTATACTGTTATCGGAATGTTTGATTCTGGTATGAGTGAATATGATGGCAACTATGTCTTTATGCCACTTTTTGAGGCACAGAAATTTTTTGGTATGAAGGCGGCGGTGTCGCATTTGGAAGTATTTGCAAAAGATTTATCGTTGGCGGAAGCTGCTTTTAATGAAACTTTTGAGGCCGTGGGAGATCAGGGGCAAGTTTATGATTGGCGCTATACGAATCAGGCGTTTTTCAACGCGGTAGAGGTGGAACGCAATGTGATGTTTTTGATCTTGACTTTGATTATTATTGTGGCTGCGTTTAATATGATTTCAGGTCTTATTATGTTGGTTCAAGATAAAGGAAAAGATATTGCTGTGTTGCGCACAATGGGGATGAGCCGTGGAGCGGTGCAACGCGTATTTTTGTTAGCTGGTCTTGTCGTTGGTTTCATCGGGACATTGGCCGGTGTGATACTCGGTTTAGCGTTCAGCTATAATATAGATAGTATTAAAAACTGGCTAGAGGGCTTGTCTGGCAAGGAGCTATTTTCTGCAGAGATTTATTTCTTGTCGCATTTGCCGGCAAAGGTGGAGTTAACGGAAGTTATGTGGGTCGCACTTATGAGTTTGGCATTGGCTTTCTTGGCGACATTGTATCCCAGTTGGAAAGCATCTAAGACAGATCCGGTGGAGGCGTTAAGATATGAGTAATGTTTTGAAGCTGATTCATATTTCGCGTGCGTTTGGAAAAGGCAACACAAAGTTGGAGATCCTGAAAGATATCAATTTGGAAATTGGATCAGGTGAAATAGTTGCTTTGGTTGGTCCTAGCGGTTCCGGCAAATCAACCTTGTTGCATATTGCGGGTTTGTTGGATACCCCGACTGCTGGAACTATTGAAATTAGTGGTGAAAATGCTTCTAAAATGTCGGATGCAGGACGTACGAAATTGCGTCAAAAAACGGTGGGTTTTGTATATCAATCTCATTTGTTGTTGCCAGATTTTAATGCATTGGAAAATGTGATGATGCCGCAATTGATTGCGGGCGTAAAAGAAAAAGAGGCCAAAGAAAGGGCCAAAGAATTGTTAAAGACAGTTGGC
>CAJOPC010000005.1 GCA_905236245.1 uncultured Alphaproteobacteria bacterium | reverse complement strand
ATTCGAACCTCCGTTAGGCTTTAGACCTAAACGCACTTTCCAGGCGCGCGCCTTCAACCACTCGGCCACCCATCCACTTCTGGAAAAGTGGGCATATTGTACCTGATTTTCATATAAAAGTCAAGGGTTAAATGATGTTATCTATCCCGTTTTTCTGATTGAATTTTCGCAGCGGGCAACAATTTGATGGATTGTTTTACATGCATTATAGCCTCGGTAAAAGACATCGAAACATTCATTTCTTTTAAATAATCCTCAACAGTTTCGCGAAAAACAGCCGTTGCCCTCAAACCTCGCTCTGGATATTTCCTTCGGCTAACCAATCTCCGCCTTCTATTCATATAGCCTCTAAACATGGAAATCTCTCCAGACAAAGCTCGCTCCGTTGCCTTTTTTAATCTGGCAGTCGGAACTGGTTCAGTGGTCTCTTTCTCCTCTTTTCCTTGTGTAATTCTTTTCCCTAGTAATCCATATTGAGCACGCAATTCCCTATCCAACTGATCTTCACTCAACACAGCATGCGCCTCAGCCAAAACATTGACCAACACCGATTCGTCTATATTGGCAGCATGCAGATCCAACCATTTGTTTATTGATCCATCTGCACTATGTTGTAATTCATGTGCCAATACACAAGTCGTTTCGATTTTTGAACGAATGGCCTCCTCACGATTCATTTTCGATAAGTCTTGATTTTTCCTCAGTAGTTTTACAGAATTATCAACCCAATAATACTGTCCGCTAATTGGCAATCCTTCATTATTTTTTAACTCTGATACAAAGAAAAGCGTCACGGGTTTTCTCCTGGCCATGATGCCTTCTAAAATTTTGCGACCGGCAGGCGCAGACGCAACTAGCTGCACAAGCTCTGTTAATGCTTTTACATCCTCTTTGTTCCCTTTGTATACCAACAAAGGCTTAACAAATTGATAAAACAACTTACCAACCAAACGATTATACATTATTAAGACTCCATTATTTTCCTCTAAACTCTTCTATATCCGGCAAAAATTTTGCATACAATTCATCAAAAGTTTTGTACCCTTCATTATGGAATAATTCCAACGCCGCCAACATAACTTTTCTCACATCCGGATGGGCTGCTTTATCGCAACGCAAATTGAATATGTGTTTCCATTCCTTGACATTGGCTGTCATAATCACATCCGCCTTAATACTATGTGGCAAACACAATCTAGATTGATCCGCTCGACATCCTAATTCACACATTTTCATATAATGTCTTTCAACATCATTCATACAACTCTGCCACTCTTCATATTCGGGAGTTCCTGCAACTAAATTGACAGGCTTTAAAATCGTCAATTCCGAACCATATTTACCTTTGGAATAATTACAAAAGCGCGTTGATTCAATCGAAAAACTTGCTAATCTGTGGCGTGTAATGTCCTTATAACAAGATAAATTTGTGATCATATGAATCGTTATATTATTTAAATCATCCCGATCATCATTTTTATCAAGATACTGCACTTTTTCTAATTTAATTTCGCCAGACAAAGCGCGTGTCTGATTTCCCTGGTTAGCAAAAACACCCAATCCATTTTTCACAAACCATTCATCAAAATCACTATAACCTAACCTTGATATATCACGAAATGTCCGCATATTGCCAGACGCCAAAAGCTCTGATTCAGATTGATGATAGCGGAACCCTTGAACCTTTGAAGCAATTTCTTTTATTTTGCCGAAATTTTCATCCGTGTTGTCCACTTCAAATATCAAATTTGCATGTTCAATAACAGATTCATGCCCAGACTTTAATATCCCTTCAACAAATTGTTCGGCGGAAGTATCTGTGATTTTGTCTTCCGATTTATAACAAGTCCGACCACACCTCTCAATATGGCGTTTTATTTCTTCTATCTGACCAAGGGGATAAATCTCAACACGTGGTTCAACTATTTTTACCATTTTCTAACTCCTTTTTTGATACTTTCAGCATATCAAATTAGGGGCCTCTGTGCAAGATTTATTTTAACAAAAGTGCCGTCAATTTTTCCGTCCAACGAGCTGGATCTTTAATGGGTTCCCCCTCAATGACTAATGTCTGATCAAATAACACTAAAACATAATCCGTCGGGTCATCCATCTCGGCCATTTTATGAATCAGTGGATGACATGGATTAATTTGCAAAATTCTGTCAGAAGCATAGGCCGTTTGTTGTCCATGGGCCCGCATCAAGCGTTCCATATTCAAGGTCATCTGGCCTGCGCCAGTAATTAGCGACATCGGACTTTTTGTTAAACGATCAGTCGCCTGCACTTCTTTTACTTCATCACCCAAAATCTTTTTCATTTTTTCAATCAGCTTATCCAACTTGTCTTTTGGTAAAGCTTCGGCATCATTTTTGACCTTTTCAATTTTTTCCAATTCGGCACCAGCTTGCTGCACAGCTACAAACTTTTTGCCCTTGTAATCAGGGAAAGTATTGGTCCAAAATTCATCAATTGGATCCGTCAACAACAAGACCTCTATTCCTCGTGCTGCAAAGCCTTCCAACTGAGGATTTTGACGCAACGTTGCCAAATCAGAACCTGTTAAATAATAAATGCTTTCCTGGCCTTTTTTCATGCGCGAAACATAGTCCGCAAAGCTGGTCAACGCTTCACCATTTGTGGAATAAAAACGGCACAATTCCGCCACATCATCCCGATTCGCGGATGGCTCATACAAACCCTCTTTCAGCACAATACCAAACGCTTCCCAAAAAGTTTTGTATTCTTCTGGTTTTTCGGCACGTTTTTTCAAAGCCCCAATAATTTTTGTCGTCAAACCTTGCTTGATTTTTGTCATCACAGGCGTTTGTTGCAACATCTCACGGCTCACATTCAATGGCAAATCTTTTGTATCAATCACACCCGTCACGAATCGGAGCCAATACGGCATTAAATCCGGCACATCATCCGAAATAAACACCTTATTCACATACAGATTTAAACTTGTCTTTCTATCTGGCTGAAACAAGTTCAATGGGGCCTTTGTTGGAATAAACAACAAGGCAGTATAATCAATCACACCTTCCGCATGGAAATGCAAAGTTTCCCATGGCGTATCAAAAGCATGTGACACCGTTTGATAAAAATCTTTGTATTGTGTTTCGGTAATTTCCGATTTTGGACGTGCCCAAAGAGCCGATCCAGCATTTACCGTATCTTCACTTTTTTCGTTTTTAAGCACAATCGGCAAACTAACAAAATCACTGTATTGTTTAATCAGGTGCCGCAACCGGAACGGATCCAAAAATTCCTCATCATCCTTTTTCAAAAACAAAGTGACCGCCGTGCCTTGCGGCGCATCTTTATCTTCGGCGATTGTAAAGGATCCAGCGCCATCACTTTCCCACAAATAGCCAATATCTTCACCCGCTTTGTGCGTGCGCACTTGCACCTTGTCAGCCACCATAAAACTAGCATAAAAACCTACACCAAATTGACCGATCAAAGCCATATCTTTTTGCTTATCTCCAGAAAGAGCCTTCATAAATTCACCGGATCCGGAGCGTGCAATTGTTCCCAAATGATTCACTAAATCGTCGTGATTCATACCGATACCATTATCAGAAACGGTTAAAGTTTTGGCGGTTTTATTTGGCTCAATCGTAATTTTAAAACCTTCCTTACGCGCCAATTCGGGATGCAACATTTGTTCATAGCGCAATTTATCACACGCATCCGACGCATTGGAAATCAACTCCCGCAAGAAAATTTCTTTGTTGGAATACAAACTGTGGATTACAATGTCCAACACCTTTGCCACTTCGGCTTTAAATTGAATTTTTTGAGATTTCGTCATATTTGCTCCTTTACTGCATAAACATATAGTCACATCACCCCAGATTTGCAAGGGGTAAAAAATACTTATTTATACTTACTGATTACAAATATCGAGATTTCCCTTTTCACCATAAATTACTGTGCCAGAACAACACTGCCGCCCCGGGCCAGCATTACAATCAGCAAATTCATAATCACCCTTTTTCCAAACTTGACAATACGGCGTTTGTCCTTCTGGACAAGCAGGCACCATCGAGCGACAATGCCCATTAGAATCAATCCCATAACAAACTAAACCCTCTTGAGGAATATAACTTAATTCTATACAATTCCCCTCACTATCAAAAACCCCACATGTTGCTTCATTCATGAAATAATGATCATTTCCTTGGTATGGAAAATTTTTATATATAGCCGCATTCTCAAAGCAAAAACCATCACGTGTCCAAACACTATTTAATGGGCAACACCTGTCTCCTCCATAATCACGGCCATAGCCTCGTGATTCTCCAGCATCACAACATTGACCTATTTCATCATTACAACATTGATAAACACCCAGCTCGTCTTGATGACATGTGTTTCCCTCACCACAGCAAGTTCCATTACATTTTCTATCCTCTGGGCAAAGAACATAACAATCGGATTCACTTTTTTCACACGTAGAATATTCACTATTTGTGCACCAATAACCGCCCAACTCATCACATTTTGCTCTTGTCGGAACACAAACATGATTCCACATATAATAGCCATTTTCACAAAAACATTGGTCATACTGTTCATTATAGGAACTATTCTTTGGGCAACCGTGCTCATCCGTTCCTTCTTCTGAGCCCTTCCCATTTATATGCACATTAATGGAATCAACACCAGTTCCTCGATAAATAGAACCCTTACGATTTTTACCGCCTCCACCGAAAGCTAAAACGCTTGTCGCCACCAAAATTGCCGTGCCAAATAACAAAACTTTACGCATACACTTTCCTTTCCTAAAACATTCTGTTCTGATTTTATCAGATATTTTTAACGGACCAAGGACAAAAAAACGCCCCGTAAAATCGGGGGCGCTTTTATTTAACTTGCTTATTCAGCTGGTGTTTCAGCCGGAGCTTCAGCAATCTCCTCGGCGGGAGCTTCTTGCTTATCGCCTTCCACATGTTTTTTCTTTTCGGGCAATTCGATAATTTCGCCTGTTTCTTGATTCACACGCTTCATGGAAAGCTTGATCTTACCGCGATTATCTGCGCCTTGGCACAACACCTTGACTTTATCGCCTTCCTTCAACACGTCAGTCACTTTTTCCACGCGCTCTGGTTTAATTTCAGAAACGTGCACCAAACCATCACGATTTGGCATAAAGTTCACAAACGCACCAAAGTCCATAATTTTCACAACGGTACCATTGTACACTTGACCTTTTTCTGGTTCGGCAACAATGCCCTTGATCCAATCGATAGCGGCTTGAGCCACAGCGCCATCCACAGCAGCCACAGACACAACACCATCTTCATTGATGTTGACTGTTGCACCTGTTTTTTCTGTGATCTCACGAATAGTTTTACCACCAGAGCCAATCACGTCACGAATCTTTTCTTTATCAATTGTGAAAGATTGGATACGTGGAGCATTCGGGCTGATTTCAGCGCGAGGAGCTGCAATAGATTCGGCCATCTTACCCAAAATATGCATACGACCTTCATGAGCTTGCTCCAAAGCAATCTTCATGATTTCTTTTGTAATGGATGTAATCTTAATATCCATCTGCAAAGCGGTCACACCATCTTTTGTTCCGGCAACTTTAAAGTCCATATCACCTAGGTGATCTTCATCGCCTAAGATGTCGGTCAAAACAGCGAACTTATCGCCTTCTTTAATCAAACCCATAGCGATACCGGCAACTGGCTTTTTCATCGGAACACCTGCGTCCATTAAGGACAAGGTAGAACCGCAAACTGTCGCCATAGAGGAAGATCCGTTAGATTCCATAATATCGGACACAACGCGAATTGTGTATGGGAAATCTTCCTTGCTTGGCAACATTGGGTGAATAGCGCGCCATGCCAATTTTCCGTGACCAATTTCACGACGGCCAGGAGAACCTAAACGACCAATTTCGCCGACAGAATATGGCGGGAAGTTGTAATGCAACATGAACCGCTCGCTAGCCTCGCCGTCCAAAGAATCGATGATTTGTTCATCATCTTCTGTTCCCAAAGTCGTCACAACCATAGCCTGAGTTTCACCACGTGTGAACAAAGCGGAACCATGGGCCTTTGGCAACAAACCAACTTCTGTTTCAATCACACGAACGGTCTTTGTATCACGTCCGTCAATACGTGGATTGCCGGCCAAAATAGAATCACGCACTGTGCGATATTCAATTTCATGGAAGACCTTTTCATAAATGGACAATTCAACCTCTTTGCCTTCAAACAAAGCTTTTGCTTCTTCGCGAATAGCATCCAAAGTTGTTTGACGTTCCAATTTATTGTGGATCTTGTAAGCATCCGCAATCTTGGATCCCAATTTTTCTTTAATTTCTGTGCGAACAGCTTCATATTCAGCAGGCTCTTTTTGAACTTCCCAAGGATCCTTAGCACACTCTTCAGCCAAAGAAATAATTAAATCAATAACGGGCTTTAAATTTTCATGACCGAATTCCACAGCTCCTAACATCACTTCTTCGGATAATTCTTGAGCTTCAGATTCAACCATCAACACACCTTCTTTGGTGCCGGCAACAACCAAATCCAAATCAGTATGCTTCATTTGTTGGATATCCGGATTTAACACATATTGGCCATCGATATAACCGACTCTAGCACCAGCAATAGGCCCCAAGAACGGCAAACCGGAAATGGTTAATGCAGCAGATGCCGCAATCATTGCAACGATATCAGATTGAGTCTTTTTATCATAAGAAATCAATGTACAAACAACCTGAGTTTCGTTGTTAAAACCTTTCACAAACAAAGGCCGAATTGGACGGTCAATTAAACGACTGACCAACACTTCATGTTCGCTAGGTTTACCTTCACGTTTAAAAAATCCCCCAGGAATTTGACCAGCAGAATAAGTTTTTTCCTGGTAATTTACTGTAAGGGGAATAAAATCTTCAAAAGTTTCTGGTTTTGTTTTAGCGGCACATACGGTCGCATGAATCATTGTGTCTCCATAACGGACAATCACAGAACCGTCAGCTTGACGGCCGATCTTTCCTGTTTCAATGGAAAGTTGTTTACCTCCCCAAGTGATTTCCTTTTTAAATGTTGTAAAAATTGACATATTTATTTTTTCCTTTCATCTCATCATTCATACAAACTGCAAGGGGCATCCCTTGACACCCCTTGCCACGAAATTATTTCCGCAATTTCAAGCGGGCAATCAAATCCTCATAACGAGCATTGTCTTGCTTTTTCACATAAGCCAACAATTGACGACGTTTTGTCACCATAGCATTCAATCCGCGACGGGAATGAAAATCCTTTGGATGGCTTTTCATATGTTCAGCCAAGGCGGCAATTTCCGCTGTTAAAACGGCAATTTGAACCTCTGGCGAACCTGTATCGCCTTTTGTAGTAGCAAAATCTGCAATGAGTTTTTGTTTAGCTTCTTTAGTTAACGACATCTTTTATCCTTTCTTTATTGTTAATCGGTTGCTCTCTCCCGCAAGGCCGGCACAAACCGAGATATCGTTCAGTCAGGTCAATCTTGCTTTCAACGAAAACAACGGGGTTATTATACACGAGTTTTAAAGAAAAATCAAGTAATTATTTTAGGCCATTACCAAATAAATTCTGGAGAAACAACACGCCCCTTTTTGGTGACAAGACCTTGTATTTTTGCATCTGTTTGCACACAATAGACACCATCTGGCACATCAGGCTGAGAAATTTCTAATTTTAGCCATGACAATCTTTGACCTTGTGACAAACGTTTTACCTCTGTGGCCGAAAAGGTCAACACAGGCAAATGTTGAATAACACCTTCCATTGGAATTAAATTTAAATTTTGCTCGGTTATTTTTCCAGCTTTAATATCATCCAAAGCAATCGCCTCGTTTAAATCAAACGGCAAACACGCAATGCGCCGCAACATTGTCACAACCCCAACTGTTGCCAACGCATGTGCTATATCATGCGCCAAAGATCGAACATATGTACCTTTACTACAAACAACCTCAAAAGTAGTATTATCAGCTTGTATATCCAATATCTTTAAATCATAAATCGTGATTGGACGCGGTTCAATTTTGACTTTTTTCCCTTCACGCGCCAAATCATAAGCACGTTTTCCATTTATGCGTAGCGCCGAAAAAACATTTGGCGTTTGCATAATTTCACCGACAAATTTGGGCAAAACAGACCTTATCTCCCGCTCTGTCGGAATTTTATCGCTAGTGGAAACCTCTTGACCAGCCAAATCGTCCGAATCTGTTTCCACGCCCCATTTAACCTGAAATTGATAAGTCTTTTTACCGGCCATCACATACGGGATCAAGCGCGTTGCTTTACCCAAAGCAATCGGCAAAACACCCGTTGCCAACGGATCCAAAGTGCCAGCATGTCCGATTTTGTTCGGATGCAAATAATGTTTTAAGACAGAGACAACCTGAGTTGACCCCATATCATAGGGCTTATCAATAACCAAAAATCCGTTTAAGTTATTCTTTGGATTCAAGATCGGCCTTTACTTTGGGTGAATTCAAAAGCTCTTCAATACGCTCGACATTTTCCATGCGCGTATCGGCAACAAAGTCCAAATCCGGCACAATGCGCAAGCGAATTTGCCGCCCGATTTCTTTGCGGAAAAGTCCTTTATGCTCACGCAGTAATGCCACCTGTTCTTTCGTATCAACGGGCGGAATAGCCCGCACAAAAATTCGCGCAAATGAAAAATCAGAAGAAATATCCACTTCCGTCAGCATGATATAAGGAGCCTTCAATCCGGCAATAAAAAAATTATTACGAATCAAAAGATTTGCCAAAACGTGCTGAATTTCTTCCGCCACGCGCAGCTGTCTTTCGGATGGTGCTTTTTGACTTCTCATGCGTTCTCCTTAGTTTGCAACAAACTTGACGGCGGTTTGCTCCATTTCAAAGCATTCCACGATATCACCTTCCTTGATGTCATCAAACTTGGCCAATTTCACGCCGCATTCAAACGATTCTTTCACTTCACGCACATCGTCTTTCATACGTTTGAGTTGTTCCAAATCGCCCGTGTAAATAACGGTATCGTTGCGTAGCAAGCGAACTTTTGCGCCACGTTTAATCACACCTTCTGTCACCATACAACCGGCAATCTTACCGACTTTGGAAATAGAAATCACCTGACGCACTTCGGCATAACCGATAATCTTTTCGTGTTCTTCAGGCGTCAACAATCCTTCCACAGCCTTTTTGATATCATCAGCCACATCGTAAATAATGGAGTAATAGCGAATATCTACGCCATCGCGTTTCGCGGCACTTCTGGCGCCTTGATTTGCGCGCACATTAAAGCCGATCACAATCGCGTTGCTGGCCCGAGCCAAAGCAATATCTGTTTCATTGATTCCACCCACGGCACTATGCACAATGTTGACCTTGATTTCGTCATTTTTAATCTTACTCAAAATGCCGACCAAAGCTTCTACAGAACCTTGCACATCAGCCTTAATTAAGACAGGCACTTCCTTCATCTGACCAGCCTTGATTTGAGCTAACAAGCCTTCTGTTCCGCCCATGCGTTTTACATTCAACAATTCGCGGGCTTTGCGTTGACGATAAGCGGAAATATCTCTGGCTGTTTGCTCATCATCCACAACCACAAAATCATCACCAGCAGATGGTGTTCCGTTCAAACCAATCACTTCCACTGGTTGGGCAGGTTCGGCCGTTTCTAACACTTGATTTTTGGCGTTAGACATAGAACGAACACGCCCCCACTCTTGGCCTGTCACAAACAAATCGCCGACATGAAGCGTTCCTTTTTTCACCAAGATTGTGGCCACAGAACCGCGTCCTTTCTCCATACGAGCTTCCACCACGACACCTTCGGCCGGACAATTTTTCGGGGCTTTTAAATCCAACATTTCAGCTTGCAATAAGATAGCTTCCACCAACTTGTCCAAGTTTGTTTTTTGTTTTGCAGACACTTCGACTTCCAATACATCACCGCCCATGGATTCCACAGCAACTTCGTGTTGTAATAAATCTGTGCGCACTTTGTTCGGATTTGCACCGGGCACATCCATTTTATTGATCGCAACAATCAAAGGAACGCCCGCGGCTTTCGCATGGTGAATAGCTTCAATTGTTTGAGGCATCACACTATCATTGGCCGCCACAACCAAAATAACGATATCCGTTACTTGAGCCCCACGTGCACGCATAGCGGTAAATGCTTCGTGTCCCGGCGTATCAATAAACGTAATTTTCTTACCACTTTCCAAAACAACCTGATAGGCACCAATATGTTGGGTAATGCCACCAGATTCTTTGGCCGCCACATTTGTGGAACGCAAGGCATCCAACAAAGAAGTTTTACCATGATCCACGTGTCCCATTACGGTCACAACTGGTGGCCGTGGTTCATATTCAGATTCTGGAATTTCCTCATGCTTCAATACATTTTCCACATCAGATTCCGAAACACGTTGTTTGACGCGATGTCCCATTTCTGTCACAACCAATTCGGCCGTATCCGCATCAATAGTCTGTGTAATAGTCACCATCATTCCGAGCTTCATCAAAGTTTTGACCACATCAGCACCTTTTTCGGCCATACGAGCAGCCAATTCCTGTACTGTAATAGTTTCGGGAATAATCACATCACGAATAACTTTTTCTGCGGGTCCTTTTTGAGATTCCAAAAACTTTTGATATTGTTTTTCTCGAGCCCGTTTAATAGAGGCCAAAGACCGTCTATGATGATGAGGACCATTTTCTTCATCAGAATCTTCTTCATCTCCGGAATATTGTTTATAAGCATTTAGGTTCATTTTATTGGCACGTTTTTCCTCAAAAGAACCTTTACCACGATTCATGGCTTGCTCTAATTCTTTTTGTTTTTTGGCCGATAAAATTTCATCCATATCCTTTTTCTTATTGTCAGAAAAAGTCTTATGTTGCTTTTCAGGCACAGCCGTTTCTGACTTAGCCATTTGGCTTTCAAGTTCAGCTTGACGTTTCGCGGCCTCCTCCGCGCGACGCTCTTGCTCTTTTTGTGCTTTTTCCGCCTGAGCTTGACGCTCCGCCTCTAATTGTTTTGCATGCTCTGCAACACGTTGAGCTTCTTGCAACAGTTTTAATTTTTGTGCTGCATCCTGTGTTATCGTCGCAGGTTTTTGTGTCGGAGATATAATACGTCTTTGTTTGCGCACTTCAACCTGCACGCCACTATGAGCCCCCATATTGGGACGCAAAGTGCCGCCTAGTGACAATGTTTTTCCGGATAAAGTCAATTTTTTCTCTTCACTCATGAATCGCTCCTTTTAAAAAGAGTTTCTGTTTTATTGGATAGTTTTGAAGTTCTTGTTCAACCACTTGCAACAAATTCTCTGGAATATCGACAGTGCCTTTTGCTGCCTTATAAAAAACACGTTTTTCAATAGCTTTTACAAGGCAATCTCTGTTTGCATGCAACCACATACCACGCCCAGGCAAACGTTCCCGCGCATCAAATTGGACAACCTGGCCAGGCCGGCCCACAAAGCGAAGCATTTCTTCGCGTGGGGCGGTCGTTTTGCACACAAAACAGGTTCGATTTCCAACCACTGTTTTGGGATTGTTATTTTTGTGATTGTGTTTCTTCACTAAACCAATGCTCCCGTGCTTTCATAATAAGGGCGTTTGCATTTTCTTCGGATAAATCAAGGCCAACTATTTCGCGCAACTCATCGCTCGCCAAATCAGCCAAATCATCCAAAGTTTTGATGCCTTTTTCGCCCAATTTTACCAACATTTCTGGGGTTAACCCTTCAAATTTTGCTAAATCATCTGCCAGCTTTAATTCTTTCAATTTTTCGGCAACTTCAGCTTCTTTTGCAACTAAATAAGCCTTGGCACGATTTTGCAATTCGGTAGCCAAATCAACATCAAAGCCTTCAATACCGGCCAATTCATCCAATTCAATGTAGGCGATATCTTCCACTTTGGCAAAACCTTCTTGCACCAAAAGATGGGCCATCATATCATCCACATCCAAAGCAGACATGAACAAATCTACGCGACCCTTTGTTTCGGCTTGACGATGTTCAGATTCTTGTGCTTCTGTCATCATATCAATATGCCAACCGGTTAATTGGCTAACCAATCTGATGTTTTGTCCGCGACGACCAATAGTCAAAGATAATTGTTCTTCCGGCAACACAACTTCTACGTTTTTGGCTTCTTCATCAATGACGATTTTCAACACTTCGTTTGGAGCTAAAGCATTAATGATAAAGGTAGCCGGATCATTAGACCAAGTCACAACATCAATCTTTTCGCCCTGTAATTCATTGACAACGGCTTGGACACGAATACCGCGCATACCGATACAAGCGCCACGAGCATCCAATGTAGAATCGTTAGAATAAACAGCAATCTTTGCACGAGAACCTGGGTCACGAGCCACAGATTTAATATCAATGATACCATCATAAATTTCTGGAACTTCTGCTTTAAACAAAGCGGCCAAGAAATCTGGATGAGAACGAGTCAAGAAAATTTGCGGACCTCGTACTTCATTACGCACATCCAACACCAAAGCGCGGATACGATCTCCCGGACGATACATTTCCTTTGGAATCATTTCATCACGACGGAGCAACGCTTCGGCACGACCCAATTCAACGATAACATTACCAGCCTCGATACGTTTCACAACACCGTGAACAATCTCGCCCTTCTTGTCCTTCATTTCTTCATATTGTTGACTACGTTCAGCCTCACGAACCTTTTGTGTAATCACCTGTTTTGCAGTCTGAGCAGCAATACGTCCGAAATCCATCGGTGGCAATTCATCAATAATTTCATCACCAACTTTGGCAAATTTATTGGATTTACGGGCTTCCGCTAAACTGATTTCGCGGAATTCATCCATCACTTCTTCCACAACGGTGATATACCGAGCCATACTGATGGATCCGTTGTTTGGATCAATCGTGGTACGAATATCATATTCCGGGCCATATTTGCTACGACCCGCTTTGGAAATACCTTCTTCCATAGCGTGTAAGACAGCTTCTTTTTCAATACCTTTTTCATGGGCCAAAACATCGGCCATTTGAATTAATTCTGGTCTTGGTAGTGTTGCGTTTTGCATTTTATTTTTTTCCTTTCTTGTTATCTAATGTTTCATCTTTGAATGTAAGTTTTGCTTTTGCCACATCGGCAAAGTCAAAAGAAATGTCTTGGCCTTCAAAATCCATTGTGATTTTTGTGCCCTGAATTCCTTTTAAAATACCCTTAAAACGTTTGCGTCCATCAATATCCGTGTTCAATTCGACTTTTGCTTCTTCGCCCTTAAAACGCTCATAATCGTTTGGTTTTACCAAAGGACGATCCACGCCCGGTGAAGAAACTTCCAACACCCAACGCCCTTTGAAAGGGTCCGCCACGTCCAACAAAGCACTGGCCGTATGGCTAATTTTTTCGCAATCATCCAATGTCATATTGGCGCGATCCAAGCGCTCCGCCATAATCTGAACAGTTTGCATTTCCGTACCATTGATACTAACACGCACCAGCTCATAACCCATATCGGTTAAAGCAGGTTCAATAGCATTTGTAATTGTTTCAACTAACTCCATTTTTTCTCCTTTAAAATTTAAGTGGAGCTCTTTTGGAGCCCCACCCGATTTCATTATTCAGGAAGTATGCGTTCATTATAGTAAAAAAACGGATTATTGTCAACAAGTTTTTTTATTTTTTCGATTTAGGAGATACTTTTTCAAAAAAATACTTGTAAAAATCAGAAAAAAAGGGCATGTTAAAAAGTATCAGGATCATCAACAGAAAAGGAAAAGATAAAATGATTTTTAGTATTAAACATCCGACAGATTCAGAAACAACACAAAATCCTTTACCTTCTGAAACTAATGAAACAGAAAAAAAGGCAATGAGTATTGCCGATTTCACAGCAAAGGTAACTAGCCAAAATAAGGTCATGGGAACCTCTTTGCATGAGGTGGATTTTGCAGATATTTGGTATTCTCCGGAGGGTGTTGCCTATATTCGCGATCAACGAACCAGCTTTGCTTTGGTTCCTATCGAAACCAATGATTTACAAGATTTTCATCTGGCATTAGAGCAAGGTTTTACTGGAATGTCCAGCTATTCTATCCGATTTGCCGGCGACTCATACCGTGTGGAACGCGTCAATACAATTGATGGCATACAATATAACTGCCGTAAAATGCCCACAATGACACCGGAAATTGAAACATTGGGTTTTGCACCATCTGTTGTCCACCATTTAACAAGTTTGGGACGTGCTGCAGGTCTTTTACTATTTGCCGGTCCAACGGGTCAAGGTAAAACGACCACGGCTTCCGCCTTGATGAAACGCTTTTTGGATACGGATGGCGGATTTTTGTACACCATTGAAGACCCGCCTGAAATGCCTTTGTCTGGAATTTATTATTCCAAAAACGGCGGATTAGGATTGTGCAAACAAACATCCGTTGAAAATGATCAATGGGGCGCGGGTTTGAGATCTGCTCTGCGTTCCCGTCCTCGTTACATCCTGGTCGGCGAAATTCGTACGCCCGAAACGGCTAGCCAATGTTTGGTGGCAGCTTGTTCCGGACACTTAGTTATTTCAACTATTCACGCCAATGGGGTCGAAGACGCGTTGAACTCAATGATAAAATATGCCGCATCAACAGGTTTGGAAAACAGTTTGGCTGCGGACTTGTTGGCCCGTGGTATTTTGGGCGTTATTCATCAACGCTTGGAAGGCACAACAAATTTGAAATTAATTTATCAAGCCGCCTTTGCAAATCCAAACAACCAAGCGGCGGATCAAATGCGCATGGCTATTCGGGATGGAAATATCAATTTGGCCACCTTTATGGAACAACAACAAACCCGTTTGGAAAAGGGGTTGCCGATGTTCCGAGTTTCATAACTATGGAACTGCCAAACAAAAAAACCACCGCTTCAACGGTGGTTTTTAAATTTGATCTAAAAACTATTTAACTTCTGTTTGAACATGATAACGGCTTTGCAATGTTTGTTGCACATCCTTCATCATCTCGCTCAAATACGGAACATTTAAATTGATCAGCATGCTGATAATTTTAAAAATGATTGCGATCACCAATGTTGCTCCGATGGTCAAACCGACGCCTCTGGCAATACCACTGACCAAATTTAACCAAATCAAGCGAGAAGTCCTGTTTAAATTCGTCAAATACTCGCCTATGCGCATCCTTTCCAATCGGTCCGCTATTTTTTCTAATTGAGTTATTTTCTCTTCTGTTGTTAAAGGGGCTTGTTTTTTCTTTTTCATTTTAATATCTCCTTATATAGTTTTAATGTTTTCTCACACATTTTTTGAATTGAAAAATTTTGTATTGTATTATTCCGCGCCGCAGTTTCCATTTTGCGCTTTTCAGCAAGCGGCATATCTAACACTTTATCCAACGCTTTTGCCAAGGCAGAAACATCTCCTACTGGGACTAAAAATCCTGTTTCCCCATCAATAATTGTTTCTGTTGGCCCTCCATGATTAAATGCAACCACAATTCGATTCATGGCATTTGCCTCCGCTATTGTGCGCCCGAAGGCCTCTGGTGTTATCCGTGCAGACACCACAATATCAGACAAAACATAAACAACAGGCATTTTGTCGCCAGGGACAGACACAACACGCACATTTGTTTCATCCGGCAAAGTGCTAATAGCGGCATTAAGCTCCCGTTGGTATTCCGGGGTAGCTCCACCACCAATTAAAAGACATGTAACATCTTTATGTTTCATTTGCTTTATAGCTTGTATCAATTCAAGCTGACCTTTAATCTTTGACAACCGCCCAACCAATGTGATAATTGGTTTATCCAAAGAAAGTTGATTTTGTTTTACAAAGTCATCTATTTTTTCCTGTGTCACTTTATCCGGATCAAACCGATTTAAATCAGCCCCCCGATGAATCACATGAATTTTATTTTTGGGATAATGATAAACATCTATCAAGTGCTGTTTTACATACTCTGACACTGCAATTGTGCACAACCCTTTTAACATAGCACCATTGTATAATTTTTTAATTGCTGGCTTAATTCCATAAATACCATGATACGAAGAAATAAATGGAATTCCTGTATCTTTTGAAGCCCATTTCACCGTCCATGCGGGGGCGCGAGATCGCACATGCATTAAACCAACATTATTTTCAATCGCAATTTTAGCCAACTTTTTAGAATTTAACCACATCTTAAATGGATTTTTGGTTGCCACGGGCAATGTAAAATGTTTAACTCCAATCCTTTTGAGCTGAGGCACCATTACACCGCCAGAAGACACCACAATATTCGGAATTTTTGCATTTGCCAGGGCCGTTGCAATCTCTATTGTGCCGGTTTCAACGCCACCTTGATTCAGCGCTGGTAAAACTTGCATAATGGTCTTCATAAAAACCTCCCTACATCTGGAAAACCTGGTGATTTTGAGTTGCAGGCAATCTTTGACGATAATGACGAGAAGTCATACAATCTTCATACGCATCATAATCAACTGCCCAGTCATCATCAACCGCATTTACAAACACAGGTCTTGCCCCTGGGAAAGGAACAAATTGAGCCCATACGCCCGATGGAGCATCATTATCAAAACGCAAATTCAAAGGTTTTGGCGCATCCGGTGCTCCCCACGGCAAACTGGGCCATTCAAATGGAAACATATCCGCTTCCCGCATACATTCGCGATGATCTTTAGCAAACCAAACAACTCCTGTATTAGGACGTTCCCAATAAAAAACTTTCTGTCCTTCGTCTCCGGCCATCCATCGACATCCGGAAAGAGTAAAAAACAAACAAAGCAAAAAGAATATCTTTTTCATATGGTGTTTCCTAAAAATCAAGATTTGTGTAATCTCCTACGGGCATTATACCCCCAATTTTATCTTGAAGTAAAGATTTAAATGAATTATACGATTTAATTTTTGCATACCATGTTTTTACATCTTGCAATTTATTCCAATCCAACTCTCCCAAATAATCCAATACAGATAGCTGTGCCGCCACCGTTAAATCTGCATATGTTAAATAGCGCCCCCCCAAATAAGAACGTCTGGAAGCAATCCAATCTAAATATGGCATTAAAATTTTATAATTTTGTCGTGCCGCCCGCAATACATTTGAATCCGGCGTGCCACGATGTTGTAATGCTTTATAAACACGCTCTTCCAAAATAGGCTTCACAACTTGAGGATAAAAAACAGATTCTGTCCACTCAATTAAACGGCGCACTTCCGCACGGCCACGTGGCGTTTCCCCCAACAAATCCGGAACTGGCGCAATTTCGTTCAAATAAGCACAAATAGTGTTCGCACCACACAAAGTATAATCATCTGCCTCCACAATTACTGGCAATGTTCCTAGCGGATTTTTTTCCAAAAAAGCCGGGCGTCTTTCCCATGGAATTTCCGTCAACAATGCATGTGGAATTCCTTTTTCATAAAATGCCAAACGCACAAGACGACAAAAAGGACATAAAGGATAATGATAGATTTGTGTTCTGTCTGTCATGATTTCCTCGCTAATTTAATTAAAATTTGTGCAATTTTTTCAGAAGGAAGTTGCTTTGTATTCAACCCAAGTTTGGCCAACGCCGCCTTCGTATCTTGCTCCCGACCATTCATCAAATTATCCAAAGTTGCCGTCAATTTTGGAATAGTACAATCCTCTTGCAATAATTCGGGAATAACTTCTTTATTTTCAATCAAGTTGAGTAAATTGACATATTTAATTTTTAAAACCCTACGTGCCAATTTTGCCGTCACTGGATTCATTTTATAGGCAATCAAATGAGGGACGCGGGCAATCGCTAATTCCAAACTAACCGTACCAGAAGCAGCAATAGCCGCTTTAGCCGCCGCGAATGCATTATATCTGTCTTTTTCACCATAAACAATTAAATGAGGAACACGCCATTGTGCCATCTTGTTTTTAATTTTTTCTCCCACAGTTTTAACCGTCGGAACAACCACAAAGATATCCGGATTTTTTGCAAAAAGATTTGAAACAACTTGCATAAAATCATCTAAAAGATATTTGATTTCATTTTGACGACTTCCGGGCAACATACACAAAATCTGTTTATTTTCGGGAATGCTGTATTTCTCTCTAAATCGAGCAGCATTACCACATGTTGCGCCACTTTCTATAACCGGATGTCCCACAAAAGTAGCCGCCATCCCGTATGGTGTAAAATAAGCCGGCTCATTTGGCAACAAACAAAACAAATGATCCACAAAATTTCCTATAATTTTGGCCCGTTTTTTATTCCAAGCCCAAACCTGAGGCGCTACCAAATGAACATGTGGAATTTTGCAACCATGTTTTTTCAACATTTTATGCACTCTGATAGAAAAAGAATAGCTATCAATTGTCATAATAATATTGGGGCGAACTCGATCAATGTCTTGTTGAATTTCCTTAAAATGTCTCAAAATTTTCGGCAAATTAGGCAAAACCTCAACGAAACCCATCACCGACAGATCTTTGATATCAAAAAGGGATTTCAACCCTTCTGCCATCATTGTTTCTCCGCCAACACCAAAAATTTGTATTTTGGAATCAATTTTTTTCAGGGCTCGCATTACTCGTGCACCCAACAAATCTCCAGAAGGCTCCCCCGCAATCAAATAAATTTTTAAACTCATTTGACCTCTACACCTATAATAAAAACTCCCATTTGATTGGCCAATTTGACCGCTTTATCTGCTTCGCTAAACAACACAGAATCGGCTTGCACAGCGATACCAGCAAAGCCTGCCTCTGCAACGGATTGAATCGTATTTGGTCCAATCGTCGGCAAATCAACTCGACGATCTTGTTGGGGCTTAGCCACTTTTACCAAAACGCCCTTTGAGCCTTTGCGCTTTAATGCAGCGGAACGATGAATGAGTGCATCAGTTCCCTCTATCCCTTCGACTGCCAAAACAAGTCCTTGTTGCACAATAACGGCCTGTCCGACATCGGCCTCACCCAACTTACGAGCCACTTGAATACCTCGCTTGATATCCAAAGTATCTTGCGAAGAGGGCAACACGCGGCCATAAACACCTTTTTTAATCAATAAATGTGGCAAGATTTCATCAATCCCGACGACATGAAGACCGATTTTTTCTAATTCTTTTATTAAAATTTTTAATAGCGCGTCATCACCTAACGCTTTTCTTCTGTATTTTAACAAAAGTTTAAATGTATGCAAATCGGGCCATATTCCGGTAAATGATGGACGACGTACCGCACCAATCATAACGGCCTCTTCTGCGCCGTTTTTTTTCAATAATTTTAATCCTTTACCAACGGCCCCCAAGCGAATCCAAGCCATAGGTGTTCCTTTGGGCAAAGCACCTTTTTTCAAACAACCTTTTAATCCGACGACAAAATAGGGACGCTTCATTTGCTCACAAGCTTGTACCAAACAAATTGGTAAAGCTCCGTCTCCCGCTATGATCCCCAATTTTTTCATATTATTTCCTCTCTGGTTGCAAAATGCCATTTTTCGATGGATTCTGACAGAAAGCAATCACTTTTTGGATCAGCGGATTAGCACTATTTTCAGCCGCTAATTTTTCCAAACGATCCACAAAAACGCCTTCTTCCGACAAAAACAGCTCTTTAAATGCTTTTTGTAATTCCATGACCAGAGCTTTATCAACCCCAGCACGTTGCAAACCGACCAAATTCAATCCAGCCAAACCATCCCTCATCACAATACCAAAAGGAATCACATCCCTAGCAACGCCACACATACCACCAATCATAGCGCCTTCGCCAATATGTGTAAATTGCAATACACCAGCCATCGCACCAATAATTGCTTTATTATCCACAATCACATGTCCGGCTAAACCGGCATTATTGCTCATCACGATATCGTCTCCGACAATACAATCGTGCGCAACATGCGATCCCACCAAAAACCAGTTACGAGAACCAATAGTTGTAATTTTATTATCTACATCTGAGCCCGTATGAGCTGTAAAATGTTCACGGAAGATGTTATCATTCCCAACCACCAGTTTTGTATCTGTGGCTTTATTGCGTTTGTGTTGACAAGGAAGACCTAAACTGGCAAACGGATACAATGTATTTCCCGTTCCGACAACCGTATCACCATCAATCACATTATGAGAAATCAAACGTGTACCTGCACCAATTTTAACTTGAGGTCCAACTGTACAAAATGGTCCGATTTCAACATCATCTGCTAATTCGGCCTTAGGATCTACAATGCTTGACGGATGAATTTTTGTCATGGCTTAACCTTTCTTGATAAACTTTTTCCAAAACCAAATTTTAGCATCTGCTTTTACTTGTTCTGTTTTCTTTTTTGTCAGTCCGCGCAATGCAACAATTTGACGCATATATTCATGCCCTTCTTGTGCAGGAGCACCCATCAGCTTTTTCATAGGTTCTACATTACCAATAACACCGGCTTTGGCTGCAACTTGAACACCTGTGCCGATTTTTAAATGACCCGCATATCCGACCTGTCCGCCGGACACAACAAAATCACCAAACTCACAGCTTCCTGCAATACCATTTTGTGCCACGATAACACAACAACGACCTAATTTCACGTTATGAGCGATCTGACACAAATTATCAATACGACAACCATCTCCAATAACCGTATCACCCATCGCACCTCTGTCCACTGTTGTGCAAGATCCGATTTCGACATCATTGCCAATAATCACACGCCCTAACTGTGGGCATTTTTGAGGGCCTTTTTCTGGGCTCATCGCGAAACCGAAGCCATCTTGACCTACCTGCGCGCCCGGGTAAATATAAACCTTCGCGCCGGCAATACAATGTGATACTGTAGCATTTGCACCAACAATACACATTGGCCCCATTTCAACGCCATCTTCAACCACAGCATTTGCACGAATATGACACATCGGGCCCAATTTAACATTTTTACCAATCACGGCACCAGCTTCCACACGGCACCCATCTCCTAACTGTGCGCTAGGATCAATATGTGCATTCGGAGAAATAAATGGTTCCACAGTATTGGGATAGAAAGCACTTGCCACCAAACCATAGGAACGATGAGCATCTTTGGAAATAAGGGCAATCGTACCTTCCGGCACCAACTCCTTAAAGTTTTCCGGAACAATCACCGCACCGGCCTTCGTCACTTTTAACTGATCACGCACAGAAGGGATAAAAGCCCACGAAATATCTTTTTCCGTGGCATTTTCCAAATCCGCCACATCATCAAAGATTTTCGAAGCATCTACGCCTACCGGCAAAACAACCTCACCACAAGCCGCGATGTCGGCTAAACTCAATCCCCCCTGTTTTTTTTGAAAAAAGCGTGTATCAGCCATAGTTTCTTCCTTATTACAGTTTAGATGGATCTGGATACTCGACAGATTGTGCACGAGCATCTAATTCTTCCACAAATACATCGGTCAAATCAACTTTTTCGGCCGCATATAAAATGGAATTGACTGGCAATAAAATTTTAGCACCAGATCTTTTAGCTGTTGCTTCAATTGCTTCTGCGATTTGTTGTTCAATAGCCTTTAAAGCCAATTGAGAAGCATAGGCATTCCGTTCAAACTCACCACGATATTTTTCGTTGATTTTTAATGCACGAGCTTGTAAAGAAGCGGATTTACGTTCAAAGTCAGCAGCGGGCATTGTCTTTTGTTGTTCAGACAATTTTTTGCCTTCTTCTTGCAATTGGATGAAATCCTTATCTTTCAAGATTTTTGCTTGAACTTGTTCGTCATATTTCTTTTGTTGAGTTTCGGCGCTCTGATAAGCTTTTGCCTTTTTTTGCACCAAGCTGAAATTGACAATTCCCACCTGTGGTTTCGAATCGCACCCAGTCAAAGCGAGTGTCGAAGTCATCAAAAGACCTCCGGCAATTGTTAATAAAATTTTTGATTTATACATGTTTTTCTCCTTTCTTTTTAATTAAAAACCTTTTCCGAAGTTCAAACGGAAAACGCGTGTTTTATCATAGTCTTCTTTTGCAAAGGCGTATGAAAAGTCAAAATTGATGACGCCCATTGGAGACGACCATTCAATTCCGGTTCCGGCTGCAGCACGCAGCTTATTGGAATATTCCATTGTCTTGGAATCATAATTATCTGGCTTACCAATTAAACCAGCATCCGAGAATACTTTCCCCTTTATTCCCATTTCTTTTGGCAATCCGATTGGGAAGGTCAACTCAGCACTGACCGTTGTATACCAATCGCCACCCAAAGCGTCGTCTGTTGCTTTATCTCGAGCACCAACACCACCATATTCAAATCCGCGCAAACTTCTGTCACCTAAGAAATAACGATCGTTAATGCGTAAATCTTCGCCACCAATGCCCCAAATATAACCTCCATCAGCACGCAACGAGAATACCACATCCTCGGCAACCGAGAAATACTTGATAGCGGTTCCATCGATTCGGAAGAATTTAGCATCACCACCCAAACCAGCTAGATCCGAGCTGAAAGATGTATAATAACCGGTCGTCGGATTAAGACGACTATCACGTTTATCATAAATCAAATCTTGACCGATCATGGAAACAATCGTTTTTCCTTTTTGTTCTTTAATGGACAAAGAAGCGTCGCTATCCACATCATCAATATCATCCTGACGCAATGTATAACGAACAACTTGTCTTAAACGTTCTGTGTAGTTCCATCCGAAATGAATCGTGCCACCAATCGTCTTGTAGCTATAGGATGAAGAATCTGAATTATCTCGGGTTGTATGATACAACTCAATACCTGCCGACAACGGATAGCCCAAGAAATACGGATCAGACAAGCTAACCGTATATTGTGTCTCCTTTTGGCTTAACATCAAATTTAAACCCGCCGTCTTTCCGGTTCCCAAAATATTACGTTCTTGAATACCAGTTTCAAACATCATACCGTCATAGGATGACCAACCGACCCCAATGTTAAAGGCCCCTGTTGATTTTTCGGCCACAGACATTTCAACATCCGCCATGCTCGGATTCAGCGGAACAGGAGCGGTGTTCATTTCTACCGTTGAGAAATAATCTAAATCAGAAACATTTTGTTTTGAACGTCTGAGCAAATTAGCATTATAAGCATCACCCTCTTTAATGCGGAATTCACGACGAATAACTGTGTCCTGAGTTCTGGAATTACCTTTGATATTGATACGGCGAATAAAGACCTTTTCACCCTCTGAAACACGATATGTAACTTTCGCTGTATGACTTTCACGGTTTGGAATAATATCAGGCTCCACATTGACAAACGCATACCCGTCGTTCAACAATTTATCCGTGAGGGCATCCACCGTTTTTTCAACCTTGGTAATATCGATAAAATCACCATCGTCTTGTTCCAAAAAATCTTCCAAATCCAAATTATTTTTATAATCCGGCAAAGTGACCTTTAATTCTTGTTTCTCAATACGATACCGTTCTCCTTCATCCAGCTTTAATGTTAGAATAAATCCTTCTTTATCCGCGGTAAGTTCCGCCATGGAATCGATAATATTGAAATCAAGATAACCATTTTCCAAATAAAACCGGCGAATCAATTCTTGATCATATTTAAAACGATCGGCATCATATGTGTCCGTATTTGAAAGGAAACGATACCATGCCTTTTCCTGGGTCATCATTTTCCCTTCCAAAACCTTTTCAGAAAAGGCCGTATTCCCTTCAAAAACAATCTCGCGCACAAAGGCTTTTCCGCCCTCATTAATTTCGAAAATTACATCTACACGATTTTGATCTTTTTTGATGATCTTAGGATCTACTGTCGCGGCAAAACGACCATTACGACGATACACGGCCAACAACCGATCAGCATCTTTTTGTAATTTTGCTTTGGTGTATACCGAACGTGGTTTTAATTGCACTTCTGTTTTTAATACATTATCTTCTAATGCTTTGTTTCCTTCAAAGAAAACTTCATAAACAATCGGGTTTTCTTCCACCTTAACCGAAGCGGATCCTTTATTCATTTTGATATCAACATTAGAAAACAATCCTGTTGCAAACAATGTTTTTGTTGCGGCATCTAAATCTGCTTCAGAAACATTTTGGCCAATCTTTAATCCCGTATAATTCAAAACGGTTTCATTTTCAATACGATTGGTCCCGGAAATTTTGATATCCTTTAATGTTTCAGCATTTGCAACAAATGCAGACAAACTGACGGCCGTTAAAAGTGTATATTTTAATGCTTTCATCCCATAATCCTTTGTATGATTCTGGGGACATCCAAAATCATCGTGTAGGCAAAGATTGCTAATAAAATGCTGAGCCCTGCCCACATAATGGCTCCTTGCATTTTTTCGGTTAAAGGTTTGCGTCGAATAGCCTCAATCAAATAAAGGAACAAATGTCCTCCATCCAATACAGGAATCGGCAATAAATTCATGAGGCCTATCGCTATAGATATTTGTGCAACAAAAGCCAACAAAGAAATAAGCCCCGCGGCCATTGCGTCGCCCGAAGCTTCTGCAATACCCAAAGGTCCACGCATCTCGCTTGGAACACGATGTCCGGAAATCACCTGTCCTAAGTAAATCAGGGTATCACGCGTTGTTTCCCACAATGTTAGTGCAGATTTTTGAAGCGCTTCACCCAAGGATAAATTGTTGTTGATAACAATAGTTTCGGACGATGATGTAATACCAATCAACGGCATTTTTGATTTGGGATCCACTTTGGGCGTCAGTTGAACCAAAATTTCTTCCCCATTTCTACGAATCGTAAGAGCCAAAGTTTTATCATAATCGGTCAAACGTGTCACCCGTTGAATATCAGAAAATGACACTATCGGCGTGCCATTGATAGAAACAATCTCATCCTGAGGCAATAAATGGGCTTCTTCCGCGGCCGAATCTGGAATAACCGATCCAATCACAGGCTTGATAATGACCTCACCCAACTGCCAAAGCAATCCGGCGATCAAAACAAAGGCGAATAAATAGTTCGTAGCAGGACCTGCGAAAATAATCGCAGCACGACGCCAAAGACTTTTTGACACAAAAGTTTTATCTTTATCTTCTTCCGGAATATCTTTATCTGAAGATTTTGCACTGGCCGGATCTTCATCTCCCAACATTTTCACATATCCGCCAAGCGGAATCAGACGAACTTGCCAAGCCGTTCCCTTTTTATCCGTATGAGAAAAGAGGATTTTTCCAAAGCCCATGGAAAATTCTACAACTTTTACACCGCACAAGCGCGCAACAATAAAATGCCCGCCTTCGTGGACAATAACCACCAAAGACAGTACTATAATAAACGCGGCCAGGTAAAAAAGAGTTGTTATCATGGGGTCCACCAACTTTCTCCGACAAACACAACAAAAATAGCCACAGCCATTGCCGCAAAAATCAAGCCATCAAAACGATCAAATAAACCACCTTGTCCGGGAATCAAATGGCTGGAATCCTTAATGTTTAAAAGTCTCTTGATTTTTGATTCAAACAAATCTCCCGCTTGCGAAATAATCGCCAACAAACCAGAAGAAAGAACCAACATACGTGTATTATAAGAAAAAGATCCTGTCATATATCCATAAGCTTTCAGATACAGGGCGAAAATATAAGCAATGGCCATAGCAAAACAAATCGCGCCGATCAAGCCGGCCCAAGTTTTTTTAGGGCTAATACTCGGCATCAATTTTGGCCCTCCGATTGACTTGCCAACCACATATCCGCCGACGTCTGTAGCCCATACAACAAAAAATAACCATAAAACAATTTCTCGACTGATATGTCCGTTTGTGTAATACAAAAAGCTCAACGAAACAAGCGGCAACATAATATAAGGCGTTCCCAAAGCAAATGCCAAATTTCCTTTTGTTTTATAAAATATAACCATCGTTCCAACTAAAATCATCCACAAAGCAAACAACGGCCGATCTTCGGTTATAAAAACAGCCAAACATGCAAACAGCGTCAACAAAATACTACAAATAGTGATTTTTTTGTGGAACATTGTATCCCACTCCCATGCAAGGCCCGCGCCTAAGCACGCCAAAAAGATATTAAAAAGCGGGATGGAAAATTCTTCATAAGCTCCGCGGCCATACCAAATGGCGCCCAAAACAATGGGAACAAAAATCACAGACGAAACAATTCTTAAAAAAAGGTTAGAATGCATTTTGATATCCTTTCTTATTTTTACAATGAATATCGCAGATTTTTTAGGAACTGTCAAGCCTTTCCACTTGAAAAAATAACAAAAAAACCACCCAACTGGGTGGCTTTTAGGAATTTTGAAAGGTTATTTTGCAAAAAGTGCTTTAATTGCCTGAGCCAAACGAGAAGTTTGACGCGAAGCAGTACCCTTCTTAATAGTTCTTTTTGTTGCAGCACGAGCCAATGCGCTTTCTGCTTTAACATAAGCTTTTTGTGCACGATCCTTGTCTCCAGCAGCAACAGCAGCACGTGTTTCTTTCACGGCTGTACGAACAGCGCTTAAACGTTTTTTGTTTACAATCTCTCTTTTTTTATTGCGCCGAACGCGTGTTTTAGAAGAACGTAAATTTGCCATTTTGTTTCATCCTTTAAATAAATTTGTTCAAACAAGGGTTATTTTACAAAAAAATAAATGAAAAGTCAATAACTTTTTTAATTGTTCGGAATTGTAATTTGAAACTTAACCGAAGTTGAATCTTGCTGAGGGCTTACTGTCAAGGATAAAGCATCTTGCCCACGCTGATATGTGGACGGAGAAATTTCTTTCCATCCCAAGGCCGTCAAAGAGGCCTTATAAAATCGTTTAACATCTTGTGATTTTTGTGAGGTCTTTGCTAACACCGTCATAATTTGTCCATCCGGCGAATCAAAAATAACGGTTTCATTTTCATCAATAGATAATCCTTCCATCAAAGGAATATCCTCTGTTCCGGGAATAAAATCTTGTCCTAAAGCTCGTATAGGGGAAAACACTAGCAACACGAAACAGAAAATAATTTTTTTCATTGATAGTGATCTTCGTCTGAAAAAATCTTGTCGAAATCTGTTGGAGTCGGAGCGTCCTGTGGCTGATTCTCAATAGCTTGGTTAGCCATCTTGATTTGAATATCAGACAATTCCTGTTTCATTCTTTCTTGAACTCTTAAATGCTCTTTCTCGATTGCGCTTCCTGTCGCAGCCAAATCTTGCGCTGACAAAAATTGCTCTAAATCCAAGGTAAATTTTTCAGCTTGCTTATTCCCGTTTAATGCGGAAATAAAGGCCCACTTATATGCGCTTAAATCATCTTGTGGCAAAAGATCCCCTTTATTGTACAATTGGGCCAACCTTAATTGCGCATTTGCGTTGCCAGCAAAAGCTGCCACCATAAAACAATACGGCGCTTGACGCCTTACTTCAGGCGCTTCATTTTCCAAAAAAAGCTCGCCATATTTATAAACTTCCTCCAACGATGGAGTAAACACCCCGCCCCGCACATCATCAAAATAGGCGTCACATTCCGGCGTCATTGGCAATGGTTGTTGCTCATCCGTAAAGCTCCAAAACATATCTTGAGCCCGCACAGGAAAAGCCATCAACATCCATAAAATAACTAACGAAAATATCTTCATCGTTCCCTCTTTATTTTATTCATACTCGTTTTTTTTAAGAATATCAAGCATAAATTTTATTTTTTCCACCAAGTCATCAAATCAATCCCATGAAGCGAGTGCGCTGCCGGATGTTCCAATGTCGGAGAAAACAACAATCTCGTGGTTGGACTATACCAATGTGGAATAACTAAATAATGATGTAACAAAACACGATCCAAAGCATGAACTGCGGTTTGCAATTGGTGCTCTGTTTGAGCATTTTTTATCTTTTGAATTAATGTATCAATTGCGGCATTTTTGATGCCGGACAAATTACTGCTTCCGGGTGTATCTGCTGCAACCGAACCCCAATAATCGGCTTGTTCATTGCCGGGGGATAAAGACTCTCCCCAAACAAAAACAATCATATCAAAATCAAATTGATCCAATCTATTTTTATATTGAAGCAAGTCTATTGTTTGAATATCCGCCTGAATACCTAAACGTTTCAATCGAGCAACAAAAGGTAGGGCAATTCTTTCCCATACTGGGGCAGACAAAGAATCCATCAACAATGTAAATCGAAATGGCTTTCCCTCTTTTTGTAAAATATTGTTTTCAACACTCCATCCTGCCTCTTGCAGTAAATCATAAGCTTCTTTTAGTGCCTGCCGAGAAGGTAAATCAGGCAATGAAAAGACTGTTGTAAAAACAGATTCTGGCAAATGTTCTTTATAAGGATTTAATAATTTTAATTCCTCTTTATCCGGCAACGGAGGTGCTTTTAAAACGGAATTATCAAAATAGCTTGTCGTCCGATGATATAATCCGTGGAATAAATTTTGGTTGATCCATTCGAAATCAAGAACCTTTGTTAAAGCTTGCCTCACACGAATATCTTGAAACAGAGGATTACGCAAATTAAAGACAAATCCTTGCATCCCCGAAGGTAAATTATTGATAATTTCGGTGCTTAAAATTTGACCTTTTTTGACTTCTGGCCAAGCTTGCTCGGTCACCCATCTTTTGGCCACATTTTCAACATGGACATCTATTAGATTCGAACGCAACGCCTCTATTGTAACTGTGCTATCTAAATATGTATCAAAACGAATTTCGTTAAAATTATAAAAACCCTTGTTGACATTTAAATCCTTCGCCCAATAGTCCGGATTTCTTTCATACGTTATAGACCGATTAGCTTGAAATTTTTGTATCTGATAGGGCCCGCTAGACACAGGAATATCCAAGGAAGTTTTTGTAAAATCTCTATTCTCCCACCATTTTTTTGATAAAACGGGGAGCTGTCCCAAAATCAAAGGCAACTCACGATTATCGGTATTTTTTAAATGAAACCGAATTGTTCTTTTATCCACAATTTCTGCCGACGCAACATCTTGATAATAAACACGGTAAATAGGCAAACCTTTTTCTTTTAAAATATTAAATGAAAATAATACATCTTCACTGGTAATCGGGGATTTATCATTAAATTGAGCATTTGGATTCAATGTAAACGTGACATTTTTTTTATCTTTCGACAAAACAATATCTTCGGCAATCAATCCATATTGTGTGAACGCTTCATTTGCATTTGCCTTCATCAACGTATCATGCGTTAAACCAATCCCCGCAGGAGAAATTCCATTAATTGTAAACGGATTAAAAGTATCGAAACCGGCGGTTGTTGCTTGTCGCAAAAGCCCTCGCTTGGGGGCTTCAGGATTTACATAATCAAAATGATCAAAATTGGGCGACAATTTGGGGGCGCCATGTAATGCCAAACCATGCGCAGCAAAAACATCTTTCATACAAAACAAAATAAATAAAAAAATTAAGCGCTTCATTCCTCTTTATCCACAAAAGAGACATTAACCGATTCGCTCATAGGCATATCTTTATATTTTGAAATGGGTTCATCTTTTGAAATAGAAATATTTTGAATCTCATCTTGTGTTTCAGGAACACTCTCCTCCACTTTAGATTCTGCTGGAAAATTTCCCTGTAATTTTTCTTGAAAAAAATCAAACATCTTGCGTTGTTTTTTCAGCAAAAAAAAGCCATAAACAAAGAATAAAATGGCCATCAACCAAACACCAATAGCGATAATCATTAACTCCCAGAACAAATAAGGTGCCATTTTTACTCCTTTTCAAAATTACTGGACATTTAAGAGTATAGCTTGTATAATTAGAAAAATCAAACAAAAAGGATTGACCAATGCAATATTTGGATTTTGAAAAAACAATTAAAGAGGTTGACTCTAAACTTGCTCGTTTAACAAGCGGGGAAAAAGCATTGTTGGATAAAAACCAATTGGAAATTAAACGTCTCACAACAAAAAAACACCGTTTATTAAATCAAGCATATGCCAAATTGACTCCTTGGCAAAAAGCCCAAGTGGCTCGTCATGAAGATCGTCCCCATACATTGGATTATATTGAAACCATCTTTACAGATTTTGAAGTTTTGTGTGGCGATCGCCTCTATGCCGAAGATTCTGCTATTGTCGGCGGATTGGCAAAATTTAATGGCAAAACCGTCATGATTTTAGGCCATGAAAGGGGGCATGATATTGAGACACGTCTTAAACACAATTTTGGAATGGCAAAACCCGAAGGATATCGCAAAGCAATTCGCTTGATGGCTTTGGCGGAACAATATGGCATTCCCGTGATTACATTGGTTGATACGGCTGGTGCATTTCCCGGCGTAGATGCCGAAGCCCGCGGGCAAGGTCAAGCCATTGCCTCTTGTATCGAAGCCTGTTTAAATTTAAAAGTTCCTTTAATCAGTTGTATTATTGGAGAAGGAGGTAGTGGCGGAGCTTTGGCTTTGGCCGCCGCCAATGAAGTTTTAATGTTGGAAAATTCGATTTATTCTGTTATTTCTCCAGAAGGCTGTGCTTCCATTTTGTGGAAAGACTTTAAATATGCGCAAAAAGCAACCGAAATTTTACATTTAACTGCGGCAGACATGTTGAAAATGGGTATCATTGAAGAGATTATTCCAGAACCCATTGGCGGCGCACACCGTTTTCCAAAAGAAACTATGCAGGCGGTTGCTGCCGCTTTATCGCAACATTTAAAACGATTCGAAAATATGAAAGGCGAAGATTTAATTGCTCAACGCCATCAGCGCTTTTTACTCCTTGAAAAAGCTCGGAAGATCTAATTCCGGCAAAGGTGGCGCATTATCAACTTTTGCTTTGGAATGTTGTTTCTGTTTTGAACCACTTCTCAACAACCCAGGAACCAAATCAAACAGACTCGGCTTTGCGGCCTTAACATTCGATTCGCCTGACTTTCTTTCCAAATCAATCGGCTCTGGTGTTTGAATATCCGAAGCAATAGACTCTACCGGGGCTATAATTGGTGGAGGATCATCCAATAACGGCGCCTGTGTAAGATGGTCTGTCTCCTCCCCAGGAACAACCAAAGTGCTGTCTGTTTCCGCCACCATACGAGGAGTGATCGGAGCAAATCCAATATCCGAGCTTGGAATCAATGGAGGTTGATCATTTGCAGCAACCTCTGATGTCGGCTGAGCTTGCGGCATTGTCACCGTTGGATTATTTGGTGGCGTCACCAATGTCTGCGCAGGCTTTACCACGATCGACTCTGAAGGACTGGCCGGTTGATTGTTAGGATCCAATCCTGTGGCCACAACAGATACCTGGATAGATCCAGACAAATCCTGATTTAATGTTGTTCCGGAAATAATATTGGCATCAGGATCTACCTCAGAAGTAATTCTCTGGTTGATGATATCAGCCTCGGCCAATGTCAAATCCATACCGGCTGAGATATTAATCAATACACTCTTGGCCCCTTTGATGGACACATCATCCAACAATGGATTAGACAAGGCTTTCTCGGCGGCTTCCATCGCTCGATTTTCTCCAGAAGCGATACCAGACCCCATCATCGCACGCCCCATGGATTTCAAAACGGTTGTTAAATCCGCAAAATCCAAATTCACAATTCCAGGGTTCATAATCAAATCGGTAATTGAGCGCACTCCCTGACACAAAACATCGTCTGCCATTTTAAACGCTTCTACAAAAGGCGTATCCGGTTTAGCAACACGGAATAAATTTTGATTCGGCACAATGATTAAGGTGTCCACATATTTTTTCAACTCTTCAATTCCACCAAGAGCAGTTCTCATACGCTTGACCCCTTCAAAATTAAAGGGGGTAGAAACAACGGCCACCGTCATAATACCCATATCATGGGCCATTTGTGCAATAACAGGCAACGCACCGGTTCCTGTTCCGCCACCCATTCCGGCGGTCAAAAACAACAAATGGAGACCTGTAATTTCTTCTCTAATCTTATCAGCAGATTCTTCGGCAGAAGCCTTACCAATTTCCGGATGAGCACCAGCCCCAAGTCCCTGGGTTGTTTTTACGCCCAATTGAATCTTTTCTGAACACAAAGATTTTGAAAGAGCCTGAGCATCCGTATTTGCTGCAAAAAAATTCACACCATTTAAATTCGAAGAAATCATGTTATTCACAGCATTGCCACCAGCGCCACCTACACCAATTACGCCAATATTCGGTGTAAGCAAAACCTCGGGAGGCGGTGTTGCAAGTCCTATTTGCAACGAAGACTCTAAATTTACAGATTTTGTTTCAGCCATTCCTTTACCTTTCCAATCCAGCTTGTGAGAGCCGGCTTCTCTTGAAAATCATCCAACACTTTTCTTTGCGAACGCATCTGGGCATAAACCAACAAACCAACGCATACATTAAATGTACACGAATCGTACTTATTTGGCAAGTTTTTTATTTGTTTTATTTTCCCAATCCGCGAAATTCCGCCAAAAATCGAAGAAACTCGATCTTGTAATCCATCAAAACCAGCACCGCCTCCAGTCAAAACATACCTTTTTGCAACGGCGGCAAACGGGTCTTCATTTAAAGAATCGTGTAATTCATGCAAAATATTATCCAAATAGGGCAAAATTGTGGAAATCAAATTAGAACGCATCACTTGAATGTTGGCGCCCGAATCGTCCCCCAAAATAGGCACAATAACTGGTTCCAACTCATCTCGAGGCGCTAAGGTCGCCGCGCCATTCAAGACCTTTTTGCGCTCAGCATTTTGCAAATCTGTATTAAATTCTTGAGCAATGGCCCGCGTAATTTCATCACCACCATGCGGCACCAAACCCAACTTCATTAAACCACCACCGATTAAAATAGCATAACTCGTTGTGCCGGCACCAAAGTCAATAACTGTCGTGCCCAAATCCATTTCATCTTCATTTAAAACAGCCAACGCACTGGCATAGGGTGTTGCCACTTTGGCGGTCACCGTCACGTGGCACCAATCTAATACCTTTAAAAGGTTCATTGTCTGTGTTTCCGGAATCGTAATCACATGAATTTTTGCGCCCAAAGTATTCCCATGAATCCCCCGAGGATCCGTATGACCCTGTTCTTGATCAACCACATACCCCATCGGGATTGCATGTAAAACTTCTTCCCCCGCCGGAATTTGTGTAGACAAAATATTATCAACCAAATGCTGAATATCCTGCGTCGTAATGGCCCGACCACCAGGAATATCCATTTCTTGATCCAGCTGCATTGATTTTATCTGGCTAGACGAGATATTAACATAAACACTCGTAATAGACCGACCGGCCATTTTCTCCGCCTGACGCAAAGCATTATTAACACACATCTTGGCGGCTTCAATATCCCAAATAGCGCCCGCTTGAATACCTTTAGCCTGGACGGAACTGTGGCCGATAATTTCCGGAGGAGCCCCCTCCAACAAACGCGCAATCAAACAGGAAACTTTAGAAGTCCCAATATCTAAAACGGTCAGTATGTTTTTCGACTTTGATTTCATTTCTTTGCGCCCTTTTGTTTTTTAGTAGAGGTTTCCAATGGTTTTAAAATAACTTTGCCACCCTCCCTTAAATCGATCGCAGCAATTTGCCGTTTAATCAACTTTTCTTTTTTGTTGTGCTCATCAAGCCGATTCAATGCCTCTGCTATATTTGTTTCTGGCAATATAACCTCTACTCCTTTTTCAGCATTAAATAATCGTAAATTCCACCGACGATCATTGATACGAACTGCCGCCCGAACATATTGATAAATTTCGGGAACCGCTTCCAAATCTTTCAACAAAGACAACAAATGTTTCGGTGCATCCTTTCCAACGACAAGCAGCAAATCCGCGGGCAACTTTTGTGATGTTTCAATCACCGCAGCATCCTCATCTAATGGTTTGTATTTTTTGTTATTTTGCCACAAAGCTAGGGGCGTTTTTTCCTCTATTGTCAAACGCAAATTATTCGGTAGCAAGCGCTCCACAATCACAGAGCGAACCCAGGGCAAATGTTCAATATTTTCCTTGATATGATTCAAATCAATTTCGGACATCTTCATGCCTTGACGAATGCCTATGACCTTTAAAACCTCTTCTGTCTTGGTATAATGAGCTTCCGTTCGCCAAATAACTTTGACTTGCGCCAAATCAAAATGTGCCTTTTCAACAGCAACATGTGCTTTATTTTGAATCCAACCGATAAAAGAAATTCCAACATCCGATTTAATAAAAGCAATTATAGAAATAAACACCCAAACGATTCCCGATAAAAAGAGTCGTTTTTTTAATGTCCATTTAAAAATATTGCACTTTAATCGCATCTTGCCTCTTTTAATAACTCATTGACCAATGCATCATATGTTATTTTTTTGCTTTTGGCAATATCTGGAACCAAAGAAAATGGCGTCATCCCAGGATTTGTATTAATCTCCAAAAAGACAATTTTAGGATCATCCTTATTCGTATCATCATACCTAAAATCACATCGACTTACGCCTCGACATCCTAATGCTTGATGCACAGCGAGAGCGTATTGTCCGATTTTTTCGGCATCTTTTTCCGGCAATGGAGCCGGCACCAAATGGCTTGTTTGTCCATCCGTGTATTTATTGGTATAATCGTAAAAACCCGTTTTCGGAACAATTTCTACAGAGCCCAAAACTTGATTATTTAAGACGGCCACCGACAATTCGCGTCCGGGAATATATGTTTCAACCAAATATTTCATCCCTTGAGGCCATTGTTTTAATAATGCTTCCTGTTCATCCTCCGTTCTAACGATGTGCACATCTAACGACGATCCCTCGTCATTTGGTTTGGCCACATACGGCAAAGGAAATTGCTCGATTTGCATTTGCTCTTTTGTTTTTAAATTTCCCTCTGCAACCGGCACACCAATTTGCTTCGCGATTTCTTTTGTGCGAGATTTATCCATCCCGATTTCAGATGCTTTCGCCCCCGAATGTGTATAAGGGATATGCATGTTATTTAAGAGACTTTGGATGCGACCATCTTCTCCAAAACGTCCATGAAGAGCATTAAACAAAATATCTGGCTGAAAATTCGTCAATTCACTAATGAATTTAGATAAATCTTGCGTCAAATCAATTTGCTTCACATCATACCCTAAACGTTCTAACGCGGATGAAACCCCCTTACCAGAGGCAAGAGAAATTTCTCTTTCATTAGATATTCCACCCATTACAACTGCTATTTTTTCCTTTTTCATTATTTTTTCCTTTTTCCTATCCGTTTTACTTCCCATTCTAAATATTGTCCAGTCTTGGCAGCAACCGTGCTTCGCACAAATTCCCCCAATTCCTCTAAGTCTGCCGCACAAGCATCAATATTGACCATGAAATTAGAGTGCTTTTCACTCATTTTGGCCCCATTATATTCATACCCGCGCAATCCAACCGCATCAATCAACTGCCACGCAGAAACGGTCGGCAAATTTTTAAAAGTAGACCCGGCGGTCCGCACTTTTTGCGGCTGGCTTGCCAATCGTTTTTGGCGCAACTGTTCCATTTTTTTCAAAATCAATTCTTTTGGTTTGGGTTCCCCCTTTAAAGTGGCCTCCACAAAAATCCATCCTTCTGGTAAACGACTTTTTCGATAATCGAAGAAAGCTTCTTCCTTGGGATTTATTTCATGAATATTTCCAACTAAATCCATTACTTTAACCTGTTTGACGATTTTAGATAAATCGGATTCATAGGCGCCGGCATTCATTTTTAATCCGCCGCCCAAACTCCCCGGAATTCCGGACATAAATTCAAAACCACTCAAATCATTTTGTGCTGCAATTGAAGCAAGTTTCATCAAAGGCATTCCTGCCTGGCAGGTAATCGTATCTCCTTGTAAAGTATAATGCTGAAAACTTTTGCCAAGATGAAGGACTATACCTTCTATTCCACCATCTCGAATCAACAGATTGCTTCCGCTACCAATGATTTCTATAGGATAGTCACCGGCATGTTGAAAAACCAATTTTAAATCCATTTCATCTTCTGGCTCAATATAATACTGTGCACAACCTCCAACCCCAAGCCACGTTTTTTTGTGCAAAGGATAGTTTTTGCGTATTTTAGCTTTTAACTGAGGTATTTTTAAAGTATTACACTTAGGCATGCTCCTCTCCTAATAACTGAGGCAACATTTTTGCTTTTGCCGAAACAGATCCTGCACCCAAACACACTATGGTATCCGAGGGCAATAAATCTTTTTTTAACTCCTGTGGTAAATTATCCAAAGCAATATAAACGGCGGGTTTCGTCGAAGATAATTTTTCAACAAAAGTTTGTGGCGTTAGACCTGGAATTTCGGCTTCTCCCGCATTATAAACATCCGTCACAAAAACCTTATCGGCCATTGAAAATGCGTTTAAAAATTCAAAATATAAATCTGTAAATCGTGTCCAACGATGTGGTTGCCAAACGGCAATAAGGCGCCCTTTAATATGTGGCTTCAAAGCACTTAGAGTGGCTTTAATTTCATTTGGATGATGCGCATAATCATCATAAATTGCAATATCATTAACCTTTCCGCGCAAGGTCAAGCGGCGTTGAATTCCTTGGAATGAAGCAAGTGTTTTTTTGATAAGGTCTTCATCAATACCTAAATAAAGCGCAGCAATAATGGCGGCCAACGCATTTAAAATATTATGCTGTCCCATCATATTTAAATTTATACCGGCGATATTAATGGCTTTCCCATTTAATGCGCCAACAACATCAAAACAAGAACCCGTCTCTGTCACCTGGATATTTTTAGCCTGGACATCCGCCGGCGAATCAATACCATAGGTGATATTATTGCGCTCATGAATTTTTGGCAACAACTCTCTGATCGTCGGATTATCTACACATAAAATATTGAGTCCGTAAAATGATGTTTGATTTAACATCGTCAAAAAAGCCGTCTTTTCGTTTTCAAAACTTTTATAATAATCTAAATGTTCTGGATCAACATTTGTCACAACTGATATTGTGGATGGCAATCGTAAAAATGATCCGTCTGATTCATCTGCTTCGGCAACAACCCACTCGCCTAACCCCATTTGGGCATTAGATTTTTGAGCATTCAAAATACCACCAATAATAAAACTGGGATCTAATCCGGCTTCTACCAACAAACTGGCAATCAATGAAGATGTCGTTGTTTTACCATGTGTTCCCGCTACACAAATACTTCTTTTAAGCTTTAACAATTCTGCCAACATTTCAGAACGATGCCCCACGGGGATATGTTGTTGGCGCGCACTGATAACTTCGATATTTTCTTTTGTCGCAGTAGAATAAATAACAGCATCTGCGTTTTTAATGTTTTCTTCGGAATGTCCAATAAAAATCTGAATCCCTTTTTGACGGAGTCTTTTAACATTGTCATTTTCGGTTTTGTCCGACCCTTGAACGGTAATATTCAAAGCTTGAACCATTTCGGCAATGGCACTCATCCCGATACCACCAATACCAACAAAATGCACACATTTAAAGGGAAGTTTTGGAATCATTTTTAACACCTTTCATCATATCCTCGGCAATATCCGCCACTCGTTCTGCCGCGTTCAAAATCGCCACTCCATGGGCCTTTTGCGCAGCAGCAACAAGAACGGCAGGGTCCCGTATAAACTCTCTAAGCTTTTCGCAAAGCGCGTCCGCATCAAAATCCTTTTCTTGAATAAGCCATGCCCCACCAACAGACTCTAATACTTTTGCATTGGCGGTTTGATGATCATCCGCGGCCGATGGCAAAGGAATAATAATTGCGGGTCGACCAACCACCATCACTTCTGTCAAAGTCCCGGCGCCACCACGCCCTATGACAAGATTAGCATCAGTCAATAGCTCGGGCATATTTTGAAAAAATGGTTGAATGATCAAGGACTTAAAATTCGCCTCTTTATATGTTTCACGCAAAGCCTCTTCATCCTCTGGTCGCGCCTGCTGAATCAAAGTGATACGAGCTCTTTCCTGTGAAGATAATTTCATAAGGGCCAACGGTAATTGCTTGCTTAAAAAACGCGCTCCCTGGCTTCCACCAAAAATAAGGATATTAAAATCTTCATGCGTCGGATAGGGACTATCTGCTTTCTCTAAAATAGCCGATCGCACAGGTTGTCCAACATGAATAGATGGCACCCGCGAAGGAATACGCGCAACCGTTGGGAAAGAGGTTGCCACTAATTTAGCTCCTTTTGCTAAAATTCGATTCGCCCGTCCCAAAATCGCATTTTGTTCATGCAAAATAACCGGGATGTGCATCATTTCCGCGCTAATGACCGTTGGAATAGAGGCATATCCGCCAAATCCAATGACTAAATCTGGTTTTATTTTAAACAGTAATTTCATGGCCTGGCCAGCCCCTAACCATAGTTTAAGTGCCGCCATAGCTTTGCCAAAAATAGAACGTCCTGTCACTGACTCTGCCAACAAATGATATGTCTGAACTTCGGGCAAATTTTGGAAAACGCTTCCCCTGTGATCGGTGATAAAAATCACCTTATGTCCACGCTTCAATAACTCTGCGGCAACACTTTGTGCCGGGAAAATATGTCCGCCAGAACCACCTGTTGTCAAAACAATTGTTTTTGTCATTCAAGCCCCCTTGAAAATGTTTGTCGTTTCGTTAATGCTAAAATTAAACCAAAGGCAAATGCCATAGAGACTAAAGACGACCCGCCATAAGAAATAAGTGGCAACGTCATCCCTTTCGTCGGCAAAAGATTCAGCGTTGAGCCTAAATTCACAATCGCTTGAAAGGCAATTTGTGTTAAAAGCCCACATACAGCCAACTGCACAAAATAGTTGTTGTTTTGACGAATCAGTTGACTCCCTTTAAATACGATAAACATAAAAGTAATTACAATCACGCTCGACAAAAGAAAACCAAATTCTTCGGCCGACACCGCCATAATAAAATCTGTGTGTGCATCTGGTAATTCAAATTTCACAATGCCTTCGCCAGGACCTTTACCGAACCAACCTGCATTTTCCAAAGTTTCCATAGATTTTTTAACCTGATAAGCATTTGCATCCGTTGGATTCAAAAAAGTATCTATACGGGATCGCACATGCTCCATTGTCAAATATGCCAAAGGAATCAGCGAAGCCGCCCCAAAACCTAAAATGGCAATAATCCATTTTGGTAATCCCGACAAAAACAACTCGGTTCCAAAGATCGCCGTAATTGTCAAAATCATACCAAAATCCGGCTGTAATTTTAAAAGGACAACTGTAATAAGCCATGTTCCCCATGCCAACCAAGCCCCATGAGATTGATAAATCAATTTGCTTCTAGCTAAAAACCAGGCAATAACCACCGCAAAAGCCGGCTTTGCAAACTCAGAGGGTTGAACTGAAATACCGGCAACAGAAATCCATCGAGAAGCACCTTGGAAATTAGTTCCAAAAATCAAAACGGCCACCATACCCAAAATAGCACCAACAAATGTCAAAAATGACAATCGCCGCGCCGTTTTAACCGAAAAAAGAGCCGTTATAAACAAAACCACTAATCCTATTGGTAAAAAAACAAGATGCTTGTAGACAAAATAGAACCAATCATAATGACGACGTTCCGCCACCGCGGGGCCTGCAGCAAGCGTTAAAAACAACCCGAAAAACATCAGCAACAAAGCACTATACAAAATTCCGCGATCGATACTCCGAAATTCTGTTAAAACAAGCTTTTTCAATTTGCTGATTGAATACATACTTTACCTCAATTTTAATGTGGCTAACGCCATCAATGCCAACAAAATGGAAACGATCCAAAACCGTGTCACAACGGTCGTTTCGCTCCATCCTAATTTTTCAAAATGGTGATGGATTGGAGCCATTAAAAAGACCCTTTTTCCCCGCAATTTAAATGAGCCAACTTGTATCATAACGGACAACGCTTCAACTACGAAAATAGCACCGGCAATAGCCAAAACAATTTCGTGTTTTGTTGCAACAGAAAGAGCTCCTAAAAATCCGCCCAAAGCCAAAGAGCCCGTGTCGCCCATAAAAACTTGTGCAGGGTGCGCGTTATACCACAAAAAGGCCAATGTTCCACCAATAATTGCGGCACACAAAATAGCAATTTCTCCGGCATCCGGGATATAAATAATTTGCAAATACTCCGAATAATCCGTGCGGCCACAAATGTAGGATATAACCATAAAGACAAAAACGCACATAATGACCGGGAAACTCACAAGTCCATCCAAACCATCTGTAAGGTTCACAGAATTGGCCGCTCCAACCATAACAAACATCGCAAATGGTATGTAAAAATAACTCAAATCAATCAAAATATTTTTGAAAAACGGAATCGTTAAAGTTGTTTGCATAGGGGCATTAGCCAAATGTATCATAGCTAAACACGCCACTGCCGCCATTACAAATTCAATAGCCAATCTTACCTTGCCCGGCACACCGCCATAGCTGTCATGATGGGTCAATTTTAAATAATCATCAATGGCGCCAATAAAACCAAATCCCCAAAATGTTGCCAATAAAATCCATACATATATATTCACCAAATTTGTCCACATCAAAGCAGCAAGAGTTGCTCCAAATAAAATCATTAAACCACCCATTGTCGGCGTTCCCTTTTTGGACAAATGTGTTTGAGGACCACACGCACGAATAGGCTGTCCTTCACCTTCCTTGTTTTTCAACCATCTAATCAATCTGGGCCCTAACCATAACGTAATGAAAAATGCTGTTAATAGCGCAGCGCCCATCCTAAAAGTTTGATACTTAAAAACGTTCAACAAACTGAGTCTATCCGAAAATTGTGACAGGTAAAAAAACATTTTACTCTCCTTTTAATTCCTTTATTAATTTAGCTAATCCAATGCCATGGGATGCCTTGAAAAGAACCCAATCCCCATCTTGCAAATCCATGCGCAAGCGATCGGCCAACTCCACGGCCGAAGGGGCTTTTGCTCCTTGCAAATGAGGGGGGGCTAAATCAAAGACTTGACTCATAATGGGCCCGACAGCATACAATTTGCTGACCCCATTTTCCTCCAATTGATCCAATATGTCAAGATGCATTTGATAGGAATTGTCACCTAATTCCAACATGTCTCCCAATACGGCAATTTTCTGTCCGGACCGCGCACCTAAAGCGGCAATTCCCGCCCCCATAGAGGCCGGATTTGCATTGTAAGCATCGTCTATAATATGAACGGTTTTTCCGTTTATAGACAGATCCGTTGTTTGACCTCGACCGGCAATAGGCTTCAACTTTTCCAATGTTTTGACTGCATAATCTACACTCGCGCCCAAGGCGTCAATAACGGCCAAAACACCCAAGGCGTTTATGGCAAAATGCCGACCGATCAACCGTAAAGCAAAATCTAATTTTTCCTCATACCATTGAGCAGAAACAATTGTTGCATCATTGGTCACGCGCGCAGAAAGCAACTTAAAATCCGATTGATCATTTTGACCAAAACGAATAATTTTCTTGATTCCGGCGGCAACTGCTGTGTCTGCCATAAATTGAGATTGCTCATCATCTGCGTTTAAAACAATAGTCCCATCTTTACTTTGATAATCTAAAATATGAATTTTTTCGGCAGCAATTGCACGCTTATCCGGGAAAAATTCTTGATGCGCCGGAGCGATATTTGTCACGATTGTCACATTCGGTCGTACAAAATCAGACAATTCAGTCATTTCTCCCGGATGGCTGACCCCCATTTCAATAATGGCATACTGCGTATTTGCCGGCATATTAGCCAAGGTAAATGGAACGCCTAAGTTATTGTTAAAATTGGCCGCCGTTGCATAAGCAATTCCTTGTTCTTGGAGCGTCGCAAGCAACATTTCCTTTGTGGAAGTTTTTCCACAACTGCCCGTAATACCCACCACTTGGGCCTGAGTCCGCATACGCGCAAATCGTGCCAAAGCATGCAAAGCCTGTAATGTATCGGGCACAACAATTTGTTGATGCGCAAAAACATTTGGCATTTCATGAGAAACAATACACACAACAGCCCCTCTATTCAAAGCATCTTGAACATATTGATGTCCATCCGTTTGGCCCGTTGTCAGGGCAATAAAAATATCACCGACTTTTGTTTCTCTCGAATTAAACACAACTCCATAGGCTTTTAATTCCGGCAGAACAGAAGGATTATTTAAAGCAAGTTGTAATTCTTTCCCTGTCCACAACGGATTTGGCGTTAAAGATTTTAAGATTTGTTGAACCTCAATTTTATCATTAAACGGATACTCAACACCTTTAATTGTTTGACCAGATTCATGTCCTTTCCCGGCCAACACAAGAATATCGCCGGCTGTCAAATTTTGAATAGCCGTTTGAATAGCTTGTTGTCTGGAATCGACCTCTATTCCCTTCGGACATGCTTGTTTGATTTCTTGGCGGATCATTTCCGGTTCTTCATCCCGCGGATTATCATCCGTGATATACACGACATCTGCTAACCGATCTGCAATCTCTCCCATCTGAGGACGTTTTCCTTTATCCCGATTACCCCCGCAACCAAATAAACAACTGAGTTTGTTTTGTGTATGAGGTCTTAAAGAATTTAAAACCCGCTCTAACGCATCCGGTGTATGTGCATAATCGACAAAAATTTGAGCTCCGTTTATTTCTCCAATGGGCTCCAATCGTCCTGGCGGCGATACTAAACTCGGCAAAATAGCGGCAATTTCTGTCCATGTTTTTCCAAGCCCCATGCACAATCCTGTGGCTGCCAAAATATTGTATGCTTGAAAATCACCATAAATTTTCAAAGGGATTTCATATGTTTTACCATCAACTTCAATGGTCAAAATTTGACCATCTTGCATCGGTTTTTGTTGAACCAATTTCAATGTTTCAGCATTTTTTCCATACGAAATAATGTTCAATTTTTTTTGTAAACATACCTGCTTTAAGACATCATATTCCGGGACATCCGCATTTAATACTGCCATTCCATTTTCAACAATATAATCTGAAAACAGACGCATTTTTGCGTTCAAATAATTTTCCATTGTTTGATGATAATCTAAATGATCTCGCGTTAAATTCGTGAAAGCCGCTGCCTGCACTTTGTGTCCATCCAAGCGGCCTTGATCCAACCCATGACTTGACGCTTCCATCGCCACAACTTGAATACCTTTTTCTTGCAAATCGTGAAAGGACTTGTTTAACCTGACACCATCCGGCATTGTCATTTTACCATCTTGCTTGTAAACAGGAGAATCAATACCGATTGTTCCCATGCTGGCACTTAACACGCCCAACGCATTCATAATTTGGGCCGTATAATAAACCGTGGAAGTTTTACCATTTGTTCCGGTGACTGCAACCTTTTTTAATTGCTCTGACGGATAAAGTTTAGCACAGATTTGTGTCAAAATGGTGCGCGGATTTTCGCATTTTACAACCGGAACAGTGGTTGTAATTTCTTGATCCGTTAAAATAGCCACAGCCCCTTTTTCGATCGCCGAATCAATGAAATCGGCACCATTTACCTTTGTCCCTTTAATGGCGCAAAAAACATCACCCGGCTGTACATCCGAAGCCCTTTCGGTAATGCCAGAAATATCTATATCTAATGAGGTATCTAAAAGTTCTTTTAATTTCATTGCGCTTTTTTCCTTCCATTTTTAATTAAAGAAATATCGATAGATTTTTGCACGAATTCCGGAGGTTGATAATCCAAAACCGGCGCCACATTTAAGTAAGGAGCTATTTCGTTGATAATTGTTAGTCCAACAAACTTAGCATTCCAGCCAGCATTGTTAAACATATGTGTCTCCTTGATTCCTTTCGGATTCAACAAAGTTACCTGCACCGCATACTTTGGATTATTCACGGGGAACACCCCTACAAAACTAGTTCTCACTTTGTTCGTATTATAGGATCGCCCATCTTTCATATTAGCCGTTCCTGTTTTACCACCAACCGCATAATATTTGGCCGGATTTTTTGTCCACGGATCCCAATTGATAACCGCCCACATCATTTGGCGTAGTTTTTCAGATATATTTGAATCTAATACTTTCGTGGCGGCTTTATCTTTATTCCCGTTTTTTAAAAAAGTCGGAACATTATAATATCCACCATTTGTAAGAGCCGCAACGCCCGCAATTAAATGGAGTGGCGTAATGGCAATACCATATCCAAAAGACACGTTTGCACTTTCAATGTCTGCCCATTTTTCCTTTGTGTTATATAAAGGCTGCCCACGCTCTGGCAAAGGGATAGGCAACTTTTCATAAAAATTAAATTTTTGCAAAAAATCTCGTTGCTTTTGATAACCTGCTTCCAAAGCAATTTTTGCTGATCCAATATTGGAGGAATGCATCAAAATTTCTGTAATCGTCAAAGGACGATTTTGACCATGGAAATCTTCCATCGTCTTTTTTCCGATTTTCAAAGGATGGGATGCATCAACAACATCCGTTATCTTCACAACTTTATTTTCCAAAGCCATTGCCGTGTTAAATAATTTAAACACTGAACCAAATTCATAAACGCCCAAAGTCGGCATATTAAACCGATCATTAGCATCCTTATCAGCGGGAAGCTCCGGATCATAATCTGGTAAAGAAACACTGGCCAATATTTCGCCCGTATTAATATCCAATACAATTCCCAAGCCCCCTTCGGCTTTGTATTTTGCAATACCGTTTTGTAAATTAGTGCGAACCATTTCTTGCACAGAAGTATCCAAAGAAAGCTGTAATTCATGTTCTTTTAATTCGGCATCAAACGCCTTTTCAACGCCTGCAATACCCACGTTGTCGATGTTGACGCCGCCCAAAATATGGGAAAAAAGTGGTCCTTGCGGATAAGCACGTTTATTCACCGCTTCATAGGTTAAAAAATGATATCCCAACCAATTCACCGCCTCTAATTCCGTTGGCGTCGCACCTCTTTTAATATACTTAAAATTCGAATCAGAAGTCAGCTTTGCTAAAACTTCCTTTTCATCAAGATCTGGTATTTTTTCAACAATTTGGCGAGCCACTTCTTCAGGGTCTTTCACCTTGGAAGGGTTAACCGAGATATCCCACGAGGAAAGAGTCGTTGCCAAAACAACACCATTTCTATCGGTAATGTTATATCGCGGCAAACTTTCAAGTCGATCCCATTGCAAAGATGTTGTTGGACGCTTGCTGTAATTCAAAACAGTTAGATAAAACAACCTACCCCAAATCACAAAAAAGAATAATACGAAAATAATAGATAAAAACAAAGCTCGCCCTGCGGCAATTTTCAAACTTTTTTTGGTTGTCGGATCTACATATCGTTCTTTTTCCTTTTGCGGAGAAGGAATCTCACAACAAGGTCTATAAAAAACTGCCGAAGATTTTTTTCTATTGAACAGCATCTATATCCTCGCTTTCATCAATCTCCTCAAACTGAGGCTTTGGCGGCGGAACAGGAACGGGCGTCAATTGAACATCCGTTGCAGATACAACCTGTTTAACATGAATTTGATGCAACTGACTTTCACTCAGCAATTTTCTTAAACGAGATGGTTCAGTCAAAACAGCCCAATCGGCCTTTAAAGTATGAATCTCTCTCATGTCCGCAAGAATACTCTTGTGTAAATTTGCCAGTTGTTTTTCATACTCCACCACACGCTGTTTCATCAAAAACAAACCGATGCCGCTGCTAACCGCAATAAAAAGCAAAACAAGATTTACAATCCATTTTTTCATGCGGGCACCTCGGTTCTTTGTGCGGCACGTAATTTAGCACTATGCGCCCTGGGATTTTGTTTCAATTCATCAGAATCTGCCAAAACCGGTTTTCTCGTCAGAATTTGGAATAATCCGTCTTCGATCTTTTCTGAAGCATATTTATTTTTATGGACTGATTTCGCCGAGTGACTATTTAAAAAATCTTTTACAATCCGATCTTCTAAGGAATGAAAAGACACAACAACTAACCGTCCTTTCGGCGACAACAATTTTGGCGTTTGCAAAAGTGTTTGTTCCAACTCATCCAATTCATTATTCACAGCAATGCGAAGCGCTTGAAACGACCTCATTGCACTATCGGAGCCATCCTTTGGACGGGGCATCACATGGTGAATAACCGATGCCATTTCTGTGGTTGTCTTGGGCAAAGCCTCTTTTAATGCGTGCGCAATTTTGCGACTTTGTCGCTCCTCTCCATAACGAAATAAAATATCAGCCAATTGACTCTCGGGCAACGCTTCAATCAGCTCTGCCGCCGTAGGCCCTTGATTCCCCATGCGCATATCTAATGGCCCATCAAAACGCCATGAAAAACCACGCTCCGGTGTATCAATTTGCATAGATGATACGCCTATATCCAATACAATTCCGTCCACCTGTTGTGTCAGATGTTTCGACATTGAACTAAAACAATCTTGGATAAAGGTAAAACGATTCCCAAAGTCCTTTTTAATTTTTTGAGCTATCGGGGAAATAATCGGATCGCGATCAAATGCAATGACCCGGTTATTTTGGTTGGCGGATAAAATAGCATGCGTATAACCACCGGCGCCAAAGGTGCCATCGACAAAAACACCCCCATTAGGCGATAAAAATTTTAAAACTTCTCCTAATAGTACCGGTATATGTGCAGCATTCATTCCACATCCTTTTCTTTTTGAAAAGTATAGCTGATTTTGCGTAAAAAAAGCAAGGAGTTTTTATAAAAAATTATGCTTTTTTAAAGCGATTTTTTAAGGTTATTTCAATTCGTCCTCGGTGAACCACAAAGCAATCTCGCGTTTGGCGCTTTCGGGGCCATCCGAACCATGCACAGAATTGCGACTTTTGCTTTCTGCATAAATCTTGCGCAAAGTCCCGTCTGCGGCTTCCGCCGGATCTGTTCTTCCCATCAATGCGCGGTAGCGTTGGATGGCATCTTCACCTTCCAACACTTGAACCACAATCGGGCCGGAAGTCATAAAGGTCAACAAATCTGCATAAAATGGTTTTCCTTTATGTTCGGCATAAAAAGCTTCAAATTGTTCGCGCGTCGGATGTTCAACCCGTCTGGAGGCAATAATTTTTAATCCTGCCGCTCGAATTTTATCATTGATTTCGTCTTCCAAATGACGCGCAGTTGCGTCCGGTTTAATGATTGAAAATGTACGCTCTAACATGGAACCTCCTTATCCTCGATTAGGTTATGTTAAACCCAACCATGAGTCAAGAAAAATTTGACTTTTGCGACAACAATCTGTAGAATAAAATTATGACTGATATTTTAATTGCAACACACAATCTGCACAAACTAAAAGAATTTAAAACATTATTGGAGCCACTCGGTTATCATGTTTTGGGGGCTGATGATGTCGGACTACCTGACATTGAAGAAACAGGAACTACTTTTCAAGAAAATAGCGCGTTAAAAGCCACCCATGCAGCCAAGTTTTCGAACATGCTTTCATTGGCGGATGATTCCGGCCTTTGTGTGCATGCCTTAAATAACGAGCCGGGCATTTTTTCGGCCAGATATGCCGCCCAAAATGGGGGATATCCTGCTGTATTTAATGTTTTGTTAGCTCGTTTGAAAGAAGATTTTTCCGCGCACTTTACTTGTTGTTTGTGTTTAGCAGAACCCGGAAAAGATCCGTTATTTTTTGAAGGCCAAGTGCAAGGACATTTAACACCCAACATGGATAATTCTTGCAGCAACTTTGGTTTTGATCCGATTTTTGTCCCCGAAGGTTATGATAAAACTTTTGGCGGTTTACCTTCAGAAGTCAAAAACAAAATTTCCCATCGCGCCCGCGCTTTGGCAAAATTGGTCGCCCACCTAAAGGGATAATTTCCTTGATTTTTTACCGAATATATGCTAAAATTTTGGCGTTCTTTTGGAAGGATGGCAGAGTGGTCGAATGCGGCAGACTCGCTACCGACCGAAGGGAGAGAACGCGAAGCGGACAAATCTGTTACATGCAACAGCATGATCAGATTGAGAGCAGACACGGAAGGATGGCAGAGTGGTCGAATGCGGCAGACTCGAAATCTGTTATAGGGATTTTCTCTATCGGGGGTTCGAATCCCCCTCCTTCCGCCATAAAAAACCCATTCTAAAATCTGTTTGATTTTTAACATAAAATCCTATATAATATTTGCCCAACAAGGAGTAATACATGGATCACATCAAAATCCGCGGGGCGCGCCAACATAATTTAAAAAACATCAACATTGATATTCCTAAAAATCAATTGGTGGTGATTACCGGTGTATCTGGTTCGGGGAAATCCAGTTTGGCATTTGATACCATTTATGCGGAAGGTCAGCGTCGCTATGTGGAAAGTTTGTCCGCCTATGCGCGTCAGTTTTTGGATGTGATGGGCAAACCTGATGTAGACCTGATCGAAGGGCTTTCTCCGGCTATTTCCATTGAACAAAAAACAACCAGTCACAATCCGCGCTCTACGGTGGGAACAGTGACGGAAATTTATGATTATATGCGTTTGTTGTGGGCACGTGCCGGCACACCTTATTCACCAGTTACCGGCTTGCCAATTAAAGCTTTAACCGTCAGCCAGATGACAGATGGTATTTTAACCGAAGCCGAAGGAACGAAATTGATTTTGATGGCACCGGTTGTCCGAGATCGCAAAGGCGAATACAAAAAAGAAATTGCTTCTTGGCAAAAAGCAGGATTCACTCGTCTGAAAGTAGATGGCGAATTTTACGAAATAGAAGAGGCGCCCGAGTTGGACAAAAATAAAAAGCACACAATTTCCATTGTGGTAGATCGCATCGTTGTGAAAAAAGAAATTGAAGGTCGTATTGCGGGATCAGTTGAAAAATGCCTATCTTTGGCCGACGGCTTGTTAGAAGTAGAAAACATAACCTCCCATGAATCCAAAGTTTATTCCAGCAAATTTGCCTGTCCTGTATCTGGTTTTACAATTGCAGAATTGGAGCCTCGTCTGTTTTCGTTTAACAATCCAGAAGGTGCTTGCCCCGTTTGTGCCGGCCTTGGCACCAAACAGGGGGTAGACGAAAGCTTGGTGATTCAACATCCCGAGTTATCCATCAAACAAGGAGCGATTGCTCCTTGGACAAGCTCTTCTGGAGATATGTATCAATGGTATGAATATGCTTTGCGTCCTCTCATCCGTTCCTTGGCCTTAGACATGGAAACCCCCTGGTGTAAATTACCCAAAGAAACTCAGGAAGCAATTTTACATGGCTATCATACAAAGGGCTGTCATTTTGAAGGCGTCATTCCAAATATGGAACGCAGATATTTGGAAACAGAATCTGATTGGACGCGCGAAGAAATGAGCAAATACATGTTGAACACTCCGTGTGAGGCGTGTGGTGGGACTCGCTTAAAACCAGAGGCATTAGCCGTCAAAATTGCAGGCAAAAACATCGCTGAGGTCACTGAATTATCTATTGCAGATTCTTTTGCCTGGTTCCAAAAAGTACCATCCAAACTAGACCGCGAAAAACAAGAAATCGCCGAACGTATTTTAAAAGAAATCATTGAACGGTTACGGTTCTTAAATAATGTCGGTTTAGGATATTTACCACTCAATCGGATCAGCGGCACTCTATCTGGCGGAGAAGCACAACGAATTCGTTTGGCCAGTCAAATTGGTTCAGGCCTGACCGGTGTTTTATATGTATTGGATGAACCATCCATCGGCTTACATCAACGCGACAATCATAAATTATTGGAAACGCTTTTCCATTTGCGCGACCTTGGCAATTCAGTCATTGTTGTAGAACACGATCAAGAAACAATGGAAGCGGCCGATTATATTTTTGATATCGGGCCGAAAGCCGGCCGACTGGGCGGGCACTTAGTTGCCGAAGGAACGCCAAAAGAAGTGGCCGCGAATCCTAAATCTGTGACGGGTCAATATTTGTCCGGTGCCAAAGAAATTAAAACCCCCGCGAAACGTCGCGAAGGCAACGGTAAATTTTTAACCATTGAAGGTGCTACCTGTCATAATCTGAAAAATGTAAAAGTCGATATTCCGCTTGGCACATTTACTTGTGTAACCGGCGTATCCGGCGGAGGTAAATCAAGTTTGATTATTGAAACTTTGTATAAAGGCCTCAGCAATATTATCGGCAAAACAAAGCAACTGGCCGGCCCCTATAAAGCGATGCGTGGCACTTCCAGTATTGACAAGATTATCGATATTGATCAAAGTCCAATTGGAAGAACGCCTCGATCTAACCCTGCCACTTACACAGGTATGTTTGCTCCTATTCGTGATTGGTATGCGGCCTTACCGGAAGCAAAAGCACGTGGCTACAAGGCAGGTCGTTTTTCATTCAATGTAGCGGGCGGGCGCTGTGAAGCATGCGAAGGCGACGGCGTTAAACAAATTTCCATGAACTTTTTACCGGACGTGTATGTGACTTGTGATGTATGTCATGGCACGCGCTATAATCGCGAAACTTTGGAAATTAAATATAAAGACAAATCTATTGCAGATGTCCTAAATATGACCGTGGATGAGGCGTTTGAGTTCTTTGGTCATGTGCCAACCATTCGTGATAAATGTGATTTATTGCGCAAAGTTGGTCTTGGCTACATTACTTTGGGACAATCGGCGGTAACACTATCTGGCGGCGAAGCACAGCGTATTAAATTGGCCAAAGAACTCTCTCGCAAGTCCACAGGAAAGACCCTATATATTTTGGACGAACCAACAACCGGTTTGCACTTTGCAGACATTCAAAAATTGTTAGAAGTGTTGCAAGCTTTGGTAGATGCGGGCAATACGGTGGTTGTAATTGAACACAACTTAGACATCATTAAATCGGCAGATTATATTATCGATATGGGCCCGGAAGGCGGTCATGCGGGCGGAAAAGTTGTGGCTACAGGAACTCCGGAGCAAGTTGCCAAGGTCAACGAAAGTTATACCGGTCAATACCTCAAAAAACTTTTAAAATAATTAGAAAACGCCATCGGCTTTCATAGAATGAATTTTGTTGCCTTGGCCGATAACAAGGTGTTCTATCAGCTGTATTCCGACCTCGTTTAAAACATCGCGAATTTCTCGTGTCGCCACAATATCATCTTTGGACGGATTGGAATCTCCCGACGGATGATTATGTATTAAAACAACGGCGGACGCATCTAAATTCAAAGCTATTTTTAAAATATCTCTGGGATAAATCGGAATATGATTGACAGTTCCGATTTGAATCATTTGAGATTTTATCAACCGCAATTTGGCATCTAAAAATAAAATATATAATTTTTCAACAGACTCCCCCGTATAAAGCGTAGAGGCATAGGCAAACAATTGCTCCCATCCAGACAAAATCGGCTGATCTTTAATCTTGGAAAGGGCTGCCTGTTTTGCCGTTGTATTGACAAGTCGAAAAAAGCGAACCGTGTTTTCTTTGATACCTTTAATTTTCATCAACTCGTCATCCGAAGCGCCAAACACATTTCCCAAACATCCAAATTCCGTCAGCAAATCGTGCACAATCGGTTTCACATCCCGACGAGGAATTGCGTACATCAACAACAATTCCAATAACTCTGCATCGGTCAAGCTGTCCACACCTTTTTCTTGCATTTTTTGATGCATACGTTCACGATGACCATAATACCATGGTTTTTGTGTTTGATTTGTTGCGTCCGATGACTTTTTCATGAAAGCCCCTTGATACTAAGTGGGAAAATGTAATCCCTTTGGAGAAAGCGTAAAGATTTCAAAGCCGTCCTCCGTCACACCCAACATATGTTCAAATTGAGCCGAAAGCTGTTTGTCCTTTGTCACAACCGTCCAATCATCATTTAAAACAACCGTTTCAAAAGTTCCGATGTTCACCATGGGCTCAACCGTAAAAACCATACCGGGAACAATTTTAACACCTGATCCTTTGCGACCAAAATTCAAAATGTTTGGCGCACCATGAAAAACCTTACCACAACCATGACCGCAATAATCACGCACGACGGAAAAACCTTCTTTCTCGGCCATTTTTTCCATAGCATATCCCAAATCTCCCGTAGTAGCACCTGGCTTCACCGCATTGATACCAGCCATCATCGTATCATAAGCATTCATAACTAATCGTTTTGCTTTGATAGACGGATGACCAACAAAATACATCCGCGAAGTATCGCCATAATATCCATCCAAAATCACCGTCACATCAATGTTGATAATATCACCATTTTGCAAATGTTTATCTGGACTGGGAATACCGTGACAAACGACATGATTTGGCGAAATACACGTGGCCTTTGGATATCCATGATAGCCTATACACGCGGATACACCACCTTTTGATTTGATAAAATCATTCATTAAATCGTCCAAATATTCGGTGCTCACGCCCACTTTGACGAAAGGGGTAATGTAATCCAATGTTTCGGCGGCTAAACGTCCTGCCGAACGTAAACCTGGAAAATCCGAAGGACTATGTATAATAATTTCACTCATGCAGACAATTATACCACAAATCGTCCAAAATAGAAAGCTTTTTTACAGTATGCAACGGCAGCTATTCCATTCTTTCTTACTAATCATTAACACAAAGAGCTCGCATGCCCAAGTAATCACGATTGTATACTCCGACATCAGCATGTGCTAACGATATATTAAAGTAAAAACAACCATCATCATCTTTTTCATATACACGAGAGGCTGTCCAATAATACCACCAACCCCAATGTTCTTCTCCAATAGCTTGTTTTAATTCATATAAAATAGGACTATATTTATCCCTTTTATTTTCATAAAACCAATCACCAATAATTTCACATTCAACATCATCCCCAGCGCAACAAGCCCCTCGGCGATCGATTCCAGATATTACCGGCGTACTGGTCCCGCTCATATAACAATTAAATTTTTCCACTTCTGGTAAATGCATTCCTTGGGCTTTACACCAATTATCCGCCGACCACCATGTCATCCGATCATCAAGACTTATCTTCACTCTACCCAAACCGCTTATTTCATTTTCTGGTTCCAAATAATCTCCTATGGCCGTACAAACTCCCTCGCTAGGATATTTACACTTATCTCCCGTTAACTTACAATATTCACCAGAATCACAATCTGAATTTGTTTTGCAGCCCGTAAATTCTGCTGCATAACACACATCACCTTCCGGCCTTTTTGTTACATCTCCTGGGCAACAAAATGCGCCTTTACAAACCCCTTCTTTATTTCGAATAGAACACGAAGGCTGTGTATCAGCAGAACAACACATGTCCGCACCATCAACACCCGCTCCTATAAATATTTTTCCATTACAACAATAATCATTATGAAGCTCATATGTGCTAGGACAACAAGCAAACCAATCATACCGACAAGTACCATCTTCATTTCGCCCATAACAATACAGACTTCCCGAACAACATGAATTAGAAGTCCATGGAGTCTTATAAGCCGATTGATTATCAACGCAACAATGTCCTGTTTTTTCATTACAACACTGAAACTCTCCTGCCTCATTTTTTTGACAAATATTATCCCCTTGGCAACAATAATCACCACATTGTTTTTCGGCAGGACATGTCTCTTCCGATTCCTCTTCAGAATCACCGCCTTTTCCATTAAAATGTATGCCAATGGAATCCACCCCCGTTCCGCGATAAACAGAAGACTTGCGGCTTTTGCCTCCACCGCCAAAAGCAAATGCAGACGACGCAACAATTAAGGCCAGAAAAATAGCTAAAAATACTTTAAAAATTAAATGCTTGTGACAACGCGGGAGGGTATGAATTTTATTTTGACACATAAAAACTCCTTGATTCAATTCTATAACCCCGTTTTACACGAATTTCATCGGGTTGTCAAGAAAACTATAGGCACAAACTTACAATGCGTATTTTGCTGCGCCGGCATGAATCGCTTTGGATACTTTTTGATATGCTTTGGTTTCAATTTGACGCACACGCTCACGACTGATATGAAATTCCAATCCCAAATCTTCCAATGTATCCGGATTATCCGTCAGGAAGCGACGCTCAACAATTTGGCGTTCACGATCGGACAAAGTTTCCAAAGCTTCCTTCAACAATTTCTTTTTCAAAATCATTTCTTGGGTTTCACCCAATCTTTCTTCAATAGTCTCTTCGCCGTCCGTCAACATATCTTGATAATTTGTTGTAGAATCGTGGGACAAAGTCGCATTCAAAGACGAATCACCGGAGAGGCGTTGTTCCATTTCAATCACATCTTTTTTGGATACGCCCAGCTGAGCAGCAATTTGATCGGCCGTCTCATCATTTAACGAAGTTTCACCATAAAGGCCCAGGCGAGATTTAATCTTGTGCAAATTGTAAAACAGCCGCTTCTGTGTCGCAACTGTCCCAATTTTCACCAAGGACCAAGATTTTAAAATGAACTCTGACACTGCTGCTTTAATCCACCAAATGGCATAGGTTGCCAAACGGAATCCTTTATCCGGATCAAACTTTTTAATGGCTTGCATCAACCCGATGTTTGCTTCGGAAATTAAATCGGAAAGGGCCAATCCGTAATGCCTAAATGAGATAGCAACTTTCGCGGCCAACCGCAAATGCGAAGTCGTCAATTCGTGTGCCGCCTCAATATCACCCGTTTCCTTATAACGTTTAGCCAACATATACTCTTTTTCCGCATCTAACATCGGAAACTTACTGATTTCGGCTAAATATTTCGGCAAAGAGGCATTGGATGCCAATAAAGATAAAGCGTATGTGTTCGTCATTTTATATCCTTTCCTATGAAGCAATATAAAGTTTTGTTCCCTCTACTCTAGACAAGAACAAGCCCGTCTTTTGAACTAAGCCCCTTTATTGTATCAAAAGGAATGTGTCGTGTCAAGCATATTTTTGTATTTTTTTAATCTCGATGATAGGGGTGCCCGCTTAAAATTGTTTGGGCACGATAAATTTGTTCCGACAATACGACTCGCATCAAAAAATGCGGGAGCGTCATGCGTCCGAAAGACAGCATTAAATCGGCGCGTTCTTTTGCCTTTTTACCATGACCGTCGGCACCTCCGATTAAAAACACAACGGTTCCCGTTCCGTTCATTTGCCAATTTCTAAGCTTGCCGGCAAATTCTCTGGAGGTCAAAGTTGATCCATGTTCGTCCAACACGACAACTTTGGCTTTTTCCGGAATACTGGAAAGTAATAAATCCGCCTCGGCATCTTTTAACTTTTCTCCCGATAAAGTGCGTTTTTCTTCATATTCCTTCACCTCAACAGACCACTTGCTACGCTTCAAATATGAGGCCATCAACTCATATTCGGGAGACTTCTTTTTTAACTTACCAATTGCCGACAAAATAATATGCATTGATCAATCCTTTTTAACATACTTTTCAGGCAATAATTCTTCAATTTTCATTAGCTTCCAGCCCTTTTTAGTATCGGCAGGAATAACCACCTTTGATTTTGGACCGTAATCGAAAATATATTCACGACATCTGCCACATGGGCTGATAAGATAGGGACTTTCTCCACGCATAACAGCAATTGTATCAATTTCAAAATTCTTTTCGGCAGTGTGCCCCATTCCAATAGCAACTGTTTCTGCACAAATTGCCACAGAAGGTTGATATGTTCCCACATTTAAAGCCGTGTAAATCTTGCCAGATTTAGCCAAAACAGTTGCACAAACAACAGAGTGATGCCCCTCTTTTTGATAGCGTTTTTTTAACATCTCACAACATTTTTGAATTAAATCTTCGGGTGTATATTTTTTCATTCTAAATCTCCCAATTCTTTAAGGCCGGAAACTAAATCATCCAACAACTCCCTGTCTTTTTCCTTATAATCAACAATATTTTCTTTGCTTTGTTGCACTTTTTTATTGATGTGCTCCGCTATTTTTTCTTTTTTATTTTGTTGATAGGACAACAAATCTTTTTTAATATTTTCCGGGAAAATATTTTCGATCCAACCCGCGCTCAGCTGTATGTAAGGAATAGATTTGTTTTGCTTTTTCAAGTCTGCAATATTTTTGGGCGACAAAATCATCGCCGAACTGAAAATATAAATCAACGCAATAATTAAAATTGCACGAGCAACACCGAAACAAAGTCCAAAAATACGATCCAACCCGCTTAAAGCACTTTTCCGCAGGCGTCGCGTAATGGCGGCATTGAAAATTGTCATAATAATTAAAACAACCAAAGCCAACAAAACCGTTCCAACAATGGCCGCCAACTTAACATTTTCAAAATGTCCCTTGCACGCTTTCAGCAAAGGATCATAGCTGTATAGTGCAGTAAATCCGGCCAAAAGCCATGAGGATATGCCCAGCAATTCTCGCACCAATCCTCGATAAAGCGCAAACAATACGGAAATTACAATAATTCCCAAGACAACTAAATCAACAATACCAAACATTCCAATCATTTTTCTCTCCCCTTTTCAAAAAAATCTAACACGGTTTTTAAATTACCGATTTCCGTTGCTTTAAAATCGGTTTTTCTGTTTTTATTTGGCGGCACCAAAGCCTTTGTAAATCCCAACTTTTTTGCCTCCTTCAAACGTAAATCACTGGCCGCTACATTTCTAATTTCTCCGGACAAACCAACCTCTCCAAAAAAGACCATGTCCGATGGAAGAGGATGGTTAAACGCATTGGATAAAATTGCCATAATAGCAGCCAAATCTACGGCCGGTTCAGTCAATTTCAAACCGCCCGCCACATTCAAGAAAATATCTTTATTGGCAAGTGAAATGCCGCACCTTGTTTCCAAAACAGCCAACAGCATATTTAATCGATTTGTATCCCAACCAACAACCGCTCGTCGCGGATTCGTTCCGCTCATGGGCGCTACAAGCGCCTGGATTTCCACCAATAATGGGCGAGATCCTTCAATTCCTGCAAAAACACAACTGCCGGAAATATGACCTTGTCTATCGGCCAAAAAAAGAGCTGACGGATTCAAAACTTCAGACAATCCCTTATCCGTCATCTCAAAAACACCAATTTCATCCGTCGCGCCAAAACGATTTTTAATAGAGCGCAAAATCCGGAAATGATGACCTCTGTCACCTTCAAAATAAAGAACGGTATCCACCATATGCTCCAACACGCGAGGCCCGGCCAAGGTGCCTTCTTTTGTCACATGACCAACCAAAAACAATACAAAGCCCCGTTTTTTAGCCAAGCGAATAAGCTCATGACCGCAGGCCCGCACTTGAGTAACCGTGCCGGGGGCAGAATCCACCATGTCCGTATACATTGTCTGAATCGAATCAATGATAACCACATCGGGAGCTTCTTTCGTATCCAAAGTTGCTACAATATCTCGAATATGTGTTTCGCTGGCCAAATCCACTGGATTATCGGCCAATCCTAATCGCATAGCGCGCAAACGCACTTGATCCACCGATTCTTCGCCAGAAATATAACTACACCTTGTCGGAGAACCTTGCTTATTTACACCTTTGGTCAAACTGGCCACTGCTTGCAAAAGCAACGTAGATTTACCAATACCGGGATCTCCACCAACCAAAATAACAGAACCTGGCACTAAACCGCCACCACAAACTCGATCCAATTCTCCAATATTTGTTTTGAGTCGAAAAATGGTTTCAGGCGTTCCTCGCAAATCAAAAAATTCTATCTTCTTACCATTTTTACCACCGGTCGCTGTAGGGCTATCTGAAACAGGCACCGCTTCTTCTTGGATGGTGTTCCATTCGCCACAAGCCTCACACTTGCCTGCCCACCTAGCATAGACAGCACCGCAATTTTGACATACAAAATGAGTCGTTTTTTTAGGCATTACTCGGCCTTAACCTCCATTTTGATAGGACCTTTGGCAGAACCTGCGACAAACTGACGCACATACGGATTTGTTGTTTTATCCAATTCTGCAACAGTCCCAACCCAAATAATTTCTCCATTGTAAAGCATGGCAATTCTATCGGCAATTTTTCGGGCGGAATTCATATCATGAGTAATCGTCAAAGCCGTAGCACCCAATTTTTTAACGCAATCTACAATCAAATCATTGATGACATCCGACATAATAGGATCCAATCCAGTGGTCGGTTCATCAAAGAAAATAATTTCTGGATTTGTTGCGATTGCACGAGCCAATCCTACGCGCTTTTTCATACCTCCGGACAAGTCCGCTGGATAGGCATCCGCCACCTCCGCAGGTAATCCAACCTGTGCTAATTTTTGAATAGCTAGTTTTTTAGCCGCGTCACGATCTGCATGTTTTTTTTGCAACATCACAAATGATACATTTTCCCATACGGACAAACTGTCGAATAACGCAGCCCCTTGAAACAACATACCAATGTTGTCTGTGGTCATACTTATACTGCCTCGATCCGGCGTAATTAAACCTAACAAACACTTTAATGTAACAGATTTTCCCGTTCCGGAACCGCCAATAATAACAACAGATTCTCCCTCGTGAACATCAAGACTCACATCTTTCAAAACTTGCTTTTTGCCAAAAGCTTTAGCAACATGGGACAAACTGATTCGTACTTTCTTTTCTTTCATCATAACCTCTTACATTTTGAAAAAGAGTTCAGTTAACAGATAGTTGAAAATCAAGATCAAAATACTGGAAGACACCACCGCATTTGTTGTGGCCTGACCAACGCCTTGTGCCCCACCTTGAGATTTAAAACCATGATAACATCCTAACACAGTAATGATGAAACCGAACACAGCAGCCTTTGTCATGCCGGAAACAATATCCATCGCTTTAAGAGTATTCCATGTATTGATTAAATAAGTTGTGGCATTAAAATCCATCTTTGTCACACCGACAAGATATCCTCCGCACACGCCAATCGCATCTCCGATTAAAACAAGCAGAGGCATCATCAATGTTCCGGCAACAACCCGAGGAACAATCAAATATTGAACAGGATTTGTCCGCAAAGTAGAAAGCGCATCTATTTGTTCTGTCACGCGCATTGTTCCAATTTCCGCCGCCATCGCTGCGCCAATTCGCCCTGCCACCATCAATGCGGCCATCACGGGGGCCAACTCACGCGTCACCGCAACTAACACAACCATTGAAACGGCACCTTCTGCCGAAAACTTGGACACGGCTTCATAAGTTTGAATAGCAATCACCATGCCCGAAAAAATAGTTGTCAATGCAACAACAGGCAACGAATAAAAGCCTATTTCAATACTCATACGAATTGTTTCATTGATATAAAAAGGAGCTTTAAAAACATACAAAAGTATCTGGGCCGTGAACAAAATCAAGTCTCCACTGGCACGAAAAAAGCCAATGACAAAACGTCCCAACGTGTTGACAAATGATAAAAATTTTTCGAACACTTACTGCTCCTTTCCTAGCCCTATTGTAACGATAAAAAGAATAGATTGCAAGAACAAAATCAGTTTTTAAACAATTGTTGTTGGGGTATTCACACCGATATATTTTTCCAATTGTAAAATCGAACTGGTGGCCAAGATAACGGTAGCCAACACTTCTGCCGGGGCCTCATTTAATTTTCTTTCATGACGTGAAAAATAAAGCCGTAAAGTTGTGCCAACACTTCCTGTTCCAGACAAGCGAATCATAACACGTGTTTTATTTGACAACGTAATAATATATCCTTGATTTTCGGCAACTTCCGAAGTAACAGGGTCCGTGTAATTAAAAACTTCGGCAGATTTCACAATCAAGCTTCCAAATTTTTGTCCAGGAAGAGAAGCAATTCTGGAGGCCAATGCCCTCATTAAATTTTGCGCCTGATCCAAAGGAATGTCTTCATAATTATGCCGCACATAATAAACTCGACCATCCTTGTCCCACAATTCTTGAACCAATTTCTGGGGTGATTTATGTGTTATAGCCATGATATTAAGCCATGCCAAAATAGCCCACAAACCATCTTTTTCCATCACATGATTTGAACCGGCTCCAAAACTTTCCTCACCGCACAAAGAGATCTTTTTATTTTCTAATAAGGATCCAAAAAACTTCCATCCTGTTGGCGTTTTGTAAATAGGTAATTTTTTGCGCTTTGCCACAAAATCTGCTGCCTCAGAGGTTGGCATAGAGCGCGCAACACCATAAAGACGCTTGTGATAAAACGGAATTTTATCAAGGTGCTCCGTCAAAATGGCCAAACTATCCGACGGATCAATAAAAAAGTTTTTACCAAGCACCATATATCGATCTCCGTCTCCATCCGAAGCCGCTGCAAAATCTGGTGCATTCGGTGCCTTCATCATTTTAACTAAATGAGCTGCATAAACAGGATTGGGCTCGGGATGCAATCCACCAAAATCAACTTTAGGTTCTGCATTTCTAACGGAACCTGCGGGAGATCCAAGAAGTTCTTCAAAAATATATTTAGCATATGGTCCTGTTACAGCATTCATTGCATCAAACACAAAAGAAAATCCAGAGGCAAAAAGCTTTTTGATTGCTTTAAAATCAAAAATTTCTTGCATATAAGCAGCATAATCTTCAACGGGATCTATTACTTCGACTTGCGTTTTACCAATTTGCTTTGTACCGATATTGCCCAATTCCACATCCGGAGCATCAAACCACCAATAATGCGTTATTGCTTTTGCACATTGACTTATTCTGTTTGTCACAGAAAGCGGTGCGCCGGCACCATTTTTTAAATCAAACTTAATGCCAAAATCTCCATCTTTACCGCCGGGATTATGACTTGCCGTCAATATAATCCCTGCAAATGCATCGTTTAAAGTAATCAAATGTGAAAGCGCTGGAGTAGAAAGCCAACCTTTTTTTCCAACGATAATCCGTCCGACACCATTTGCTGCCGCAATTTTAATAACAATTTGGAGGGCTTTACTGCTCCCATACCGGCCATCGCCACCCAATATAAGCGTTTTACCTTCAAAACCTTGAATAGCATTAAAAAATGATTGAACCACATTATGAATATAATTTTTCTGCATAAAGACAGAGGTACGCCGCCTCAACCCAGACGTACCAAATATCTGATCTGAATAAGGCTTTGTCTTTACGGCCGTAATATTCATAAAATTCCTCCCGTTTCTTATGCTATTTATTTTATAGCAGAAACAGGTTCGGAATACAAGGGGGTTCCCCAAATTTTATCCACTAAAATGCAAAGTTCCTGACGGGCCGTTCTAGACGAAACAGTTGTGGGAATACGAATATTGTCCTCTTTAAAATCCAACATAGTTAAACCTTTTAGGAACAATTCACGGAAAACAACACGTTCGGACACAACGCCCACCAATTCAAAATGAATACGACGAGAAAGTGCATTGAGCAAGATAGACATTGTTTGAGAGTTTCTGGACTTGTTGAACAACATTCTGTTGCGCACAACAAACCAATTCAAAGAAGGCTTTCTCTCTAACATTCTTTGTTGACGTGTGCTCCAAACAGTTTGGGCAAAATGGCTGGGGCCTGTAATCTTTAAGGTCTCGCCATCCACAAGAGCTAAAATATCCAAATCCACCAAACTATCGTTCATCGGTGTCACCAAGACATCAGCTAAAGTCATCGCTTCAACACCTAATTCTGTGTGAGATCCTGGGGTATCAATGACGATAGCATCTACTTCATTTGATAACTTATCCAATCGACTGCGCAAAGTATAAATTTTAGCTACATCTGGCGTCCAACAAGTGTGCTCTGGCAAAGGCAAGGAAACACCTTTTTCCATCACAAATGTCCGTCTATTTTCGATATAGCGTGTTAAACTTTGTTGATTGGGGTCCAAATCAAATGAGGCCACTTTTTTCCCTGCACGCAACAACGCAACAATCGTATGCATCGCCAATGTGGATTTACCTGTACCACCTTTTTCGTTTGCAAAAACAATAATTTTCGCCGTCATTTTAATTCCTTTTTAGTCATATATCGATGGAAGACGATTATGGCAGGTCAAAGGAGTACATGTGCAAGTCTCCGCAGGTTCGTTCAACGGACGTATATTCGTTGAACGAGGACGTTTCGGAGCCAATTTCTTTGTCCAATCTGCCTTCTTTTCAGATGGCACCGGCAAATTTTTTGCAGCGATAATCTTGGTCATATCAATCAAGCGGTTTCGATAATTTGAATTGTAAGAAAGTTCATTTTGTTTCAAAAACCAATCTGCCAAAACAACAATCGTCGGTGTAAACTCAACGGCGGGCGCAGCAACTGCCGAATCTTTTGCGTCCGATTCAACCGCAACAGGCGCCAAGGTATTCAGCGTCTTATTAAACATCCGCAAATAATCACCTTTGTGAAATTCAATTTCTCGTGCAGATGCGCGTTGAGCCAAAAAGCCAAACGCTGATAAAGCATCCCGAACACGAATCGATCCTGGTGCAGCTGCACCTTTTTGATCATCATTTGCATCTTCATTACATAAGGCCTTGATGGCGCTATAAATTCTACTATCTAAAGATTGTTTTTGAGATTCTGGTTTCATTTCTTGTTCCTTTCCAAAAAATAAGTGACTAATATTTTAATACAAAAAACTTTTTTTTGCAAGTAAAAAATTGAAAAATCTTTCTTAAAAACACCACAAAATAGACATAAAAGATATGATTGAACTTTTTCACTTGCCCTGTTTGTTTTGTTCTGTTATCCTTATATCAAAGAATAGAGGTGTTTAACTTCGTTTTTTTTTAAATACCAACCACCTGTATTGAAAGGGTTTTCCATGAAAAAAGTATTATTATTTGGCTCTGCAATTTTAGTGGCAACAAGTGTACTTGCCTTCGGAGGAGGAGGCAAAAGCCGACAATCTTCCATTTATCGCGGAACGGGCGTTGACTCAATCGGCATACATTTTAATGGGAAAGACGGAGATTCACCCGGAGAAACATGCCCAGCCGAAAAACAATGCGGCGATTATTGTTGTCAAGGGGATAATGTGTGCAATAAAGAAACAAACCAATGTTGTAATGAAAGCATTCCTTTGTGTTGTAATGCCAATCAAACAGCCACAAGAATATATGGCCCTGAATACCCCATTTGTTGTGATGGTGTTCCATATTGCAAAACAGTAGATCCCGATGGCAATTGTGCATATGATTATAATATTTGTTGTTCTGGAGAACCTTATGTTATGCATAGGTTCTCTTATGGAGACAATTATGGATGTTGCCAAGGCATTTTATATAAAAACGCTTTACCTGATGGAGGCGGTGTTTGTTGTTCCGAAGGGACTCATCCTCATGTTGTAGATGACTACTATAGTTGTTGTCAGGATGGACAAACAGGTTATTGTCGCAAGCAAAATGAGGATGGGAATTGCCTAAATGTCTCATGTTGTGCAGGAGCCATTTATTGTTTTGAATATTACAGTAACGGAGTGTGTAAAGAATATCGTTGCAACGAGACGGGGTGCACACCTTCTTGTGTGTCATATTATGGGAATAATGTATGCCGGTTTAACGCTTGCTGTCCCGAAGAACAAACTCCTTATTGCCAAGGCAATTATTGCGGTGAAAGTGGGCAATTTATCTTATGCAAATAATCTACACTTTGCCGAAACGACGGTTGCGGCGACCATAGGCCTCGATAGCAATATCTAAATCCTGCTCGTTAAAATCGGGCCAATAAATTGGAGTGAAATACAACTCAGCATAGGCAATTTCCCACAACAAAAAATTGCTGAGGCGTTGCTCTCCGCTGGTGCGAATCACTAAATCTGGATAAGGAATTCCATGAGTGGATAAAGCGTCATTGACAACTTGCTCATTGATGGCGGAAATCATACACTTTCTGTCCATCGCATCCATAGCAATACGCTTAATGGCGGCAATCATATCGTCACGCGCGCCATAGGAAAGCGCCAAAACGACATGGAAATCATCATAATCTGCTGTTTCACGTTCTACTTCGTTCATGCGCTCCTGCATATCTTCCGGGAAGCGCGCCCGATCCCCGATAAAGGACACACAAACTTTGTTTTTTTGCAAATCTGCCACATCTTCTTTAAGATATTTCCGAAACAATTCCATCAAAACATTGACTTCCTCTTTGGGACGATTCCAATTCTCGGACGAAAAAGCATATAAAGTGACATACTTGACCCCACGTTCTTTGGCGTGTTCCAAAATCACACGAACGTTTTTGGCTCCTTGACGATGTCCTTCGGTGCGCGGCAACCCTTTTTCGGTTGCCCAACGCCCATTACCATCCATAATTATGGCAATGTGTTGAGGGATTTTATCGTTTTCGGTTTGTATATTCATTAGACCTGCTTAATTTCTGCTTCTTTTGCTTTTAAATTCTCATCCAATTTGGCGATTGTTTTATCCGTCATATCTTGGATCTCTTTTTCATAACGCTTGTAATCATCTTCGGACAAACTATCCTTGATGGCTTTCAAAGCATCTAAAGCCTCACGACGATAGTTACGAACGGAAACGCGCACTTCCTCGGTATAACGTCCGGCGATTTTCACAATCTCCATACGACGCTCTTCCGACAAAGGCGGAATCGGCAAGCGAATCAATTGGCCATCATTCATCGGATTTAATCCTAAATTGGCCTCGGTAATTGCCTTTTCTACCGCTTTAATCAAGCTTTTATCCCAAACGGAAATACTGAGTGTGCGCGCATCCGGCACGCTAACATTTCCAACTTGGTTCAAAGGGACCACAGAGCCATAGGCTTCCACCATAATGCCATCCAACAAGGCAGTTGTTGCACGTCCTGTGCGTAATCCAGCAAACTCTTTGTGAAGAGCTTCTTCAGCTTTCACCATATTGTTTTGCATATCGGCTTTAATTTGTTCCCAACTCATGTGATCCCCTTTCGTTTAATTAGCCATTCATTTGCGCAGCCACTTCGGCGGCAAAATCTTCTTGTTTCTTTTCAATGCCTTCACCCAATGCAAAGCGGGCAAAAGATGTCACAGTGACACCGGCAGCAGCCAATACATCTTTGACCTTTTTGTCCGGATCCATCACGAATGGTTGTTCTAACAACACAGCTTCTTGATAGAACTTTTGCATACGGCCTTCCACCATTTTTTCAATAATGGCTTCTGGTTTGCCGCTGGCTTTTGCTTGTTCGGCATAAATGTTGCGTTCATGATTTGCTGTTTCAGCATCCACATCCGCCACACTCAAGAACTTTGGGGCGGTTGCAGCAATGTGCATAGCAACTTGTTTGGCGACATCAGCAGCATTGGCACCGCTGGCGGCAACCAACACGCCGATTTTGCACAAATCGTCACCCAATGTTGTATGCAAGTAAGGAACAACTGTTTCTCCTTCCACAACAGCGACGCGGCGCAAGCTCATGTTTTCACCAATCTTGGCAATCAAAGCAACCACATTGTCTTGGACGGTAGAACCGTTCATTGAGGCCGCCTTTAAAGCTTCCACATCGCTGGTTCCGTTTAAAGCCACCGCGGTGACATCTTGTACAAATTTTTGGAAATCGGCGTTTTTAGCGGCAAAGTCTGTTTCAATATTTACTTCGACCAACGCACCTTTGTTGCCGGCTACTTTCACACCGACAGCACCTTGGTTTGCCACACGACCGGCTTTCTTTTCGGCCACGGACATACCTTTTTTACGTAAAAAGTCAATGGCAGCATCCAAATCACCATTTGTTTCCACCAATGCTTTTTTGCATTCCATCATTCCTGCGCCTGTTTTTTCGCGCAATTCACCAACTAATTTTGCTGTAATTTCAGCCATTTTTTTGTCTCCTTTCGTTTATTATATTTTGAGTTATTTGATCTATTGAATCATTCGGAATCATTAAACCTTGAAGCTTGTGTTCTGCCTCACGGAATTCCCTTCGCGTTTCCGACAACTGTTGTATTTTGGCTTCTCTCTCTAACAACCCCTCTCGCAATCTATAAGCTTTTTGGAAGACATCAGGATAATAATAACGAACAAGCTTTGTTTTTAAAAAACCAAATGCAGCTTTTTCGGTATATTCCTCAGCTTTCGGCCCCAAAATCCTTCCAAACTCACGACTATCCCCGTCTGATGCGTTTGGTCCTGTCTTGCAAACCACATCAAACATAGGAAGAATTCCCGGATAACGTGTGTCCGTTGCATACCACTGAAACTGAATTAAGGGATTCACTAAATTATCTAAAGGACGAAAAGTGTAAATATTTTTACCTTTATCAATGTGTGCTACAAACTTGGGACCAGTCTCCAATCCAAAGGTATAGAACCAACCTTTTCTGTTATGGAAAAGCCCGCGCTCTTCTTCGCTTGATGGGCGAAGAAGACTAACTGGCGCGGACAACATCTGTCTCATATAGTTTGTATCCATCTTAAGCCTTTTCTTCAGCTTTCTCTTCGGCTACAACAACTTCTTCCTTGATTTCTTCAGCAGCACCGACATCAACACCGGCGGCTTTGAGTTCGGCTTGGATACCATCCAAAGCAGCGCCTGCCATCAAGTTACAATACAAAGCAATTGCTTTTCCGGCATCATCATTACCCGGAATCGGATAAGCGATACCATCCGGATTAGCATTAGAATCGCAAATAGCCACCACAGGAATGCCCAATTTTTTGGCTTCTGTAACAGCCAAGTTTTCATGTGGCACATCGATGACAAATACGATGTCTGGACGACCGTTCATATCTTTGATACCACCAAAAGCGGCCATCAATTTTTCACGTTCGCGTTCAATGTTTAATTTTTCCTTTTTGGTTAAACCTTCATAGGCACCTTTTTCTTGCTTGGATTCAATTTCTTTTAAACGCTTAATGCTGGCAGAAATTGTTTTCCAGTTTGTGAGCATACCACCCAACCAACGTTGGTTGACGTAGAATTGACCACAACGACCGGCAGCATCAGACACCAAATCACGAGCTTGAGCTTTTGTTCCGACGAACAAAATCTTGCCACCTTTGGCGGCCACATCGCGAACGGCTTCCATAGCACGATACAACATCGGCACAGTTTGAGCCAAATCCATAATATGCACGCCATCGCGCACACCATAAATATAAGGAGCCATCTTCGGGTTCCATCTGCGGGCGTTATGCCCAAAGTGAACACCAGCTTCAATCAGCTGACGCATAGTAATTGTTGGAATAGACATTTTATAAATCCTTTCTTTTTCCAGT
>CAJOPC010000004.1 GCA_905236245.1 uncultured Alphaproteobacteria bacterium | reverse complement strand
GAAGTGATATTTAGCTTTAAGAGATCCGGTATGGCTGCGATATTCTTTGCGAACATCCACATCATAACCAAGACTTAAATCCCAATCGCCCGCATTGATCGTCGTGCCAACACCACCTGTGATTCCTAACCGTTTTAAACGACGGGTCGGTACATGATAGCTTGTTCCGTTGGACAATCCTACCACAAGATCATCTGCATCCGTATGAACGTCATAGGATAAACCGATTCTCAACTCAGGATTCCATTTGACTCCGTTTTCTGTCGCATAGGAGGCTTTAAAGCTGTTTCCAACTAAAACCGTTGCTAAATCATTGTGCGTGGATTTGATCTTCTTGTCATCACTGTCCTTATAGGATTCTTGATTCAAACTGACATAACGTAATCCTACGCTTGGTGTCGTTTGGATATGATCTGTCAGATCAAAGACATAACCCGTTGTTGCCTGAGCAGAATAGGTATGCACATCAAAGTCTTCTTTCTTTGTCCCTAATGCAGACCATGCCTTCGTGTCATAATCTGACCAAGAGAAGGCCGTAATCGCATTAACAAACCAATTGTTTGGTTTATATTCTCCATACAAGCTGACACCATGGGTATCCACATCCATCTTGCGATAGCGAGACTTGATATCGTTCTTTGTATAAGCATAGGCGACACCTAACTTCACATCATCTGTGACATTGGCTTCTACACCAAGGGCGGTGCCTTTGCTGATCCCTTTAAATCCTTGATACTTATGTGTATCGTCCAACTTTGTTTGGTTATACAAAGCTTGACCCCACATAGCACCATGATTACCACTTACATCACCGGCGCTCACACCTGCAGCTAATCCACCCGTCATACGAGCTGCTGCTGTATCTAACAATGTATCTGTGGCGATCAACGCGGATGTTTGGACAATCGCGCCATCATCCGGATTTGTAGCAGACAAAGCCTGAATATAATCTCCTTCGCCTCCCACAACTTGTGATAATGCATCTAGGTTGTTTGCCAAAGCTTCTTGGTTTGCAAGCTTGAATGACAAGGTTGAATCAACCAAAGCAGTGACTGCATTTAAAATGCCCGGGGCAACTTTCCCAGTGTAACGGGTTATGACACCTTTACCATTGGTGCTTTGTGTCACATAGAATTGACCAACAGCGGTTTCTTCAAAATTGTAACGGTTATTGGCAATAGTCACTTTGTTTAAATTGCCGGTAATGTGTTTCCCTGAGGTTTCATAATCCAAGAACTTATACAACTTATTATAAATCGAGGAATTATCCACTTTTGCTCTTGGTAGTGTCACCGCCAATGTAATGTTCGTTGGCTTCCCTATATTTTTCCCCGTTGTATAGGTTTCCAGGTTGATTGTATCCGCCTTTAATGAACCATAATGACCAGATTCATCCACATCTATGTAGATGGTAGATTTATCATGAATATTGGCGTCGCCAGTTATATCTAAAGTATTTGTCTTTAAATATAAATTACCTTTGGCCATTGTGAAATCTCCACTGACATCTACATCCCGATTTAATGTCAAGGTTGAGTTATCGACAGTTAAATCGTTGTCAATGGCTAAAGAGTCATTACCAAGTCCTGTGTTATTTCTATCAATTGTTAAAGTAGTATCCTTTAATTTTAAATCGCCCAGACCTAATACGTTATTGTCTTCAATAAAGGTGCTTAAATTACCTTTTACCTTTTTGAATTCTAATGTCCCGGAACTTAGGTTTGTATTGCCATAAATTCTAGCAGCGTTGTTCAAAATGGAAATGGTACCACTGCCGACAATCGCGCCTTCTGCGACGCCGTTTAACAGAAGCGAGGAGTATTGGCCAAGGGCAAATCCGCTTCCTGCGGCCAAAGTCTTTTTAGCGGCTACTTCGATTGTTCCTTGTGTCAGGCTGACCTCTCCATCAACGGACAGATTATCTTTCACAACAACGCGTGTCGCATTGATTTTTTCACTGGCGTCTGTGTGGGCCGTATCGTGACTATCATTTTCTTTTACAATCAAGTTTCCAAGGATGTCTACTCCTTTATTGATGGTCACCATTGCGTTATCTACAGATAAATCCCCGGTAATGGTTGTGGAACCGTTTATTGTTGCGTTAGATGCATAAACAACCTTTTCCTTTTTGGTTCCTTTGTTTTGAACTGTCGTCATATTTCCGACAATTTCAACACCATCTTCATCTGCATCTTCGTCTACGTCAAACACAACATTGGAAATGTTGAGAGTTTGAATATCTTTAAACTTTGCGCCTACGACATTTAAGTTTGCAAGAGTTGCCTTTTTGCTGGTATCAATGGACAAATCAGCAATACTAGAGTTATTATTAATCGTGACGTTTTCAATATTTGTCATGTCAATATCTGCATAATCCGCATAAACATTTGACAAGTTCACATTCTTGCTGTTACTAATTGCCCATGTTGCATCGGAGGAGAAGCCGCCGAATACCCAAAGATTTGACAATTTCACAGAAGATGTATCTTGGATTTGTACATTATCTGCTTCGATTTGAGCATTTGATATAGAAACAGCCGCTTTTGCATTGTCAGAATTTTTAATAATGAGGCTTCCATCTTCGGCACCAACGGAAATGTAATTCGCGCTTCCTGTTTTATAGCGTTGAGCATCTCCATTGAAGGTCAGAGAAGTGTTTATCATACGGATGAAGTTTCCTTCTGCCTCCATATTTGCACCAGAAACATTGACGGTTGCTTTTGTGTTTGGCGTATTTTCAATATTAATAGCTCCCTTTGACTTCAAAGTCGTTACATTTGAGCCATTTTTATAATTACCAACCAACTTCACATTTGTATCATACAGGTCGATAATCATATTTGTAGCGGAGACTTTGGCATTTGTGACGGATAATTCAGTACGTGGTTTGCCGGTATTATCCATAAGAATATTTTTGGTTTCCAACCAGGTAGAACTTCCACCCTTGTTGACATCTCCGGTCAAGGTCAAGGAAGAGTTTTCTAAGGTTAACATGGTGTCCACATGCATGGAGGCATCTTTTGTTAATTTAAGAGCCGCGTTATAGACATTGACATAACCAATTTCCAGATCTGTATTTGCATCAAAAGGATCCAAATTATCCATTGTAAATGTGGAATTGTATTTGATGTTCAAGGTTCCGCTACCAGCAATCTCATCCAAATAGTCATCATATATCAATGAAGCACTCAAATTTGATTTGTCAACCATACTGAAGGTGTCAAGTGACATAGAAACACCATTAGTCATATTATCAAATTTTTCCTGAATTTTGGATAACGCTTTTGCATTAGATGCTCCCGACACACCAAAGCCTGTGATTGTACCAGATAGGTTTATATCTCCTGTCCAATCAAAGTTGGAAGATACGGTTAAATTCTTAACATAACCACTCAAAGAACCATCCAATTTTCCAGAAAGTTCTAAGTTGGCTGGCTCGGCTTGTCTGGATAAATAAATTGTATTATCTGTATACTCCCCATTATACCAACCATTTCTAACTTTTAAAACAGCTCCCGGAGCAATGGATAAAGTAGAGTCATACAGGTTTATATCTCCTGTAGCTGTGATAGTATTCTTTCCTTGAATTCTTAGTTCAGAATTATCATAAATTTCAATATTGCCTTTTGATCCATCCCCAACGGTGATTGAATTGTTTTCAATTGAAGCGCTCCCGTTTAATGTGATATTTGAATTGCCAATATAAATATTGCTGGCAAAATCATCCATTCTTGCCAAAGCGCCACCATTTCCAGATTCAGTAAGCGCTGTGCTTAAATTCACCGCATTGGTATTATTTGCCAAATATTCTGGGGTTAGTTCTGTGTAGGTATTTTTTCCTTCAATCCTATACCATAGGGTGTTTTTCAAAGAGGAATTACCATTAAGAGTAATCACACTGTTTTCAATGTCAAATAATTCAGCAGAGGCATTGTGATCATATGGAACGTCTGTTTCCTTGTCTAAATAGGTTTCTACGCCAATAAGCTGCACACCCAATGTAGCATTATTGGCCACCAAATTGGTGTTGGATAAATCAAAGGTATGACCACCCAATATAGTTCCTTTATTCAAAGTTGCTTGGAGTCTTTGGATGCTTCCATTTCCGACGATATTTAAATTTTCAATAAAAGCTTTCGAATTATTTAAAGTGATATTGGATACGTCTAAAATATCAAAGTTTCCGAAACCTTCAATAAGGCTAGAATTATCAGTCCATTTTGAATCTGTAAGAGATAAATCATCAATCTCAAACAGCTCATTTTTATTTGTTGCTAATTCGGAATTTAAAATAGTACCAGAAGAAATGTAGTAATCAATTCCACTTGAAAATTCTAATTTGCTATTATTGGTGGCCCAAAGTGATCCTAAATCACCGGTTCCCTTGCTAAATGTAGCTTTTGATCCGTTATTTAAATATAGATCATCAATTTTGAAAGTATTATTTAGCGAGAGAGTTGCCTGATTGTTTAGCCCAACAGTCTCTGCATATAGGGTTTTGCCAGTTGTTAAAGATGTTTTATCTAGAACTTCGATTGTAGTAAGTTGGTTATCAATTGGGGCAAAGCAGTCATAGTCATTTCCGTTCTTTGCACAAATACCGTCTTTTGTTTCTTGAATCGTTTCCGGATCATATGCAGTCCAATCCACTGTTCCATAGACGGATTTGTATTTTGATCCTTCGTCACGATCCCAATAAACATAAATTGTATCATCTTCATCAGACACCGAGAACATGGCGTTATTTAAGGTATATTTTCCCGCACCCGAAAGGGTTAAAGTTTTATTGTCTTGAAGGGTTGATCCTAGAATACTCTTAACATCACCTTTGAGGCCATCTAATACAAGATTGGTGGCTTGATATACATGCCCATTTATTTTTCCGCCATTGGTTAAGGTTAAAAGTCCTAAACTGGATACATCGCCTTTTAAGGTTCCTGCAATATTGATTTGTGAATTTGTATCACCATAAATGATGGAGTAGGGGCTTGTTCCCGTAACTAATGTTAAAGTAGCGCCTTTCGCCACATTTAAAGCGGCAGTTCCACCGACATAAACCGAAGCGGCATTTTCTTCATCTGCTTTGTTTCTCAGGTAAATTGTATTTTTCCCATTGACGTTTAAAATAGAATTATCTGTTAAGGCAAAATTGCCGTCTGTATCAGACATGGCCACAAAAGATGTGCCATTCATGTCTAATGTAGAATTATTAAAAACGATATCTCCATGGGATGTTTCAACACCCGGATTGACTACAAAAGCCTTTTCTGCCCAACGATATAAACCACGAATGATGCTGGTATTATCATTGAGTGTGACAGCGCTGTCGGTAACATAAATATCTCCTGTTGTGCCTTGGTGACTGAGAACAGAAGTATGTGCTTTTCCTTTGTTTAATGTAATATCCGAATTGCTGATATACAAAGTGCCGGACAATTCATTTGTGATCTCGGACGCATATTGTGCTGTAATAGTTGTGCCATATAAACTGACGCTACCTGTGGCCTGGCGATTAACGCTAGCCATATAATCGTTAATTTTTTTAAGTTCGTTGACGTTATCATAAACACTTTCTAAGTATGTTTGGATTTTTTCGGCACCTTCGTCCCAACTATAATTATGTGGACCAGTACCATCCGTCCAAACAAGTTCGTCATGTTCTTGGTCAAGATGTAAAGTGATATCCTCTGATAAAGGCATATCCGCAATTTGTAGATTGTTAAGGATGTTGTACGCCAAGTTTCGGCCTTCATCAATATCCTCTCTCATTTCATCCAAAAATTCGCGTTGATCTTGATTGTCCATAAGATCATAGAAATTTTCTCCGCTACGTTCTACAGCCAAATCACCGTAGGTTAAATCGACATTAGAATTTTGGATGGTTAAACTCGTTGGGAAATTATCACGATATCCTTCTCCAAAAATACCGCCATCATTCACTACAACATCACTGGTCCGAATGGTCGTTGTACGGCCCTCTAATTCGCTGCCGGTTAATTTAATGGTTGCATCATCCGCCACAACAAGATTCGCATGGAATTCAACACCTTCGTAATCATCTTCTGTCATGGGGTGATTGACAATTAAACTACTGCGCGCGGATATGGTGAAATTTCCCGCTATATGAAAGTCTGCATCACTGCCATTAAATCTAGAAGGGGCATTGATTATCCAGGTTTTGTCTGATCCCAAAATTACATTGCCATAAATGTTTGCCTCAACTTCTGAATCACGTCCAGTTGAATCAAGATTCCATGTTGAATTTCCATTAATGGTCATATTGCCATTTACTTTTAATTCAGCAAAAGAGTCTCGGCCGAGTGCTGACAAATTGACGGTTGATTCACCTAAAAGAATTGCGGTGTCGGCCCAAATATAAGATTCTGATTCTGGATTTTGTGCGGTTATGCTTATAGAGGTATTGCCGGAATATTCGGTTGAAATGCTGGCGCGCAAGGCCCCATTGACATCTAATTGCGCATTATCGACCATATTTATAACTGCGGCATCTTCATTGATATTAATTTCACCACTTTGTGGTCCGCCTGTATAGGTCGCTTTTATCGTTTTTAATGTTGCACCAGCCGCAACGGTCATTTTTGCATCTTGACTTAAATTGATTTGATTTGCCAAAATTTCGTTGGCCAAGAAACGTCCTTCGGCAGGATCGCCAGGAATATCCTCCCAATCTTGAGGCTCATCCATTGCATTTCCGCCATTAAATGTAATGGTAGAAGTTCCGGCAATATTGATAATTCCGCCTTCACTAATGTGGGTCGGAGAGTCCGAATAATTAAATGCCCCAATAAAACCTTTGTTTACTGTTATATCACTGTCAGTAATGACAATTCTGCCTTTTGTAGCGCCATCTGTTCTAGACAATAAATAAGAGGAATCTAATGAGACTTGGGCATCTGTGATATTCAACTCCGAAGCGCCAGCCAATTCCGAATCGTGTGAAAGGACAAAGTTTCCTCCCGTGATATTGAAAATAGAGTGGCCACCTAATTCGGAATTATCCATCACAAACCTACCGCCAGCAATATTAAAGTTATAGTTATAAAGTTCGTCTTCTTCGGTATAAATGCCCGCATTTGTCATGTATGTTTGAGAGCCATTTTGAAACGAAATATCTCCATGAAAACCAACGTCAACGTTGGTTAATCTTACCCTGCCGGTATTTGTGACAGTAAGTCCTTGGTCATCGTATATTATTTCTGGATCTTGAGGATCTATTATATTGAGTGGATTACCCGCATCAACAGTTAAAGCATGTGCTGCTCCAGAAAAAAGAACTACCCCTAAATTCAACAAGAAGCATTTTTTTAGGATGTTCCTATATTCGCGTGTTAATTCCATCAAAGTTGTTTTTGAATTTTTCATGGTCATCTCCTTTTTGCGGATTGCACACAAGATATTTACAATACCCCTCGATAATCGCATTTTATGCAATTTGGTTGTTAAAGTCAAGATTTTTTAATTAATAAAGTGATGTTAAAACGTGATATAATAAATCTTGAAAACGTGGAAATTTTAAGATAGGTGCTAGACTTAATCTATCTAGTAATAAATAATTTTTCTGCGTGTGATCATAACAAAGAAGACATTCTGTCGCCCGACCTAAAATCAAAAAATTACGGAAAGGCCTGCCCAAGGGGTATTTTTGTTGGTAGTCCATTAAATCTGACTGAGAAAAAACTGTATTGATTCGCTCATGTGAAAGACAAGAAAACAATTCTAATTCGTTCCAGCAAAGACCGTCGGTTAGTTGTAAAAATGTTGCATAGCCACGAGGAATTTTGGGAAAGCCCGCCTTAACCAAAGCGATGGATGCTGTTTGAATTTGTGTCAATGAGGCGCAAGGGAAAGTTAACGCCCTTTTTAATTTCAATTGCTCAATCAATTGGCGTGTTAAAGTCATATGCTATCCCCCAAAGTCAAGTGTTGTAAGGTAATGCTGTCGGTATGACTGCTGAGCGGAATATATATTGATCGTGTTGGTGCTGGAACATACAAAATCTTTGGGGTAATTACGCCCGCGTCAGTTATCATTTGTTGTGCTAAAAAAAGATGAATTTGCTCATGAAAAGGATGGTGTGGCATTAAGACCATGTTTTCCGTTTCTATTTTACCACCGTATTTGGGCGGATATTTTAAATGGATTGTCCAATTTACCGGAACTACACCCATGGATAAATATTGAATATCTTCGTCATTAAATCCCGCGATTTTTAAATCATTTTTATATAGATCCACTAATTTGAGTAAAAAATGATGGCGCGCAATTCTTAAAGATGCCGTTTGCCGTGGTAAGTTTAAAACGACAGGTAGTGGGGGCAGATGAAGTGCAATGAGCTGCATGTCTGGTAAATTTAATTTTTGGAAACGCCGAACCCATAATGATTCATCATCATTATTGATCAAATCATCCATCAATAAAGTATTTTCTTCGTTTTTATTAGAAGAATTTTTGGAGGAATCGCCCAACAAAGACTCCCATTCGGGATAGATATCCGTGGCATTCAATTCGGGCATATCTTGTTGTGATTTGTTCACGACAACCTCCTTTTATTACATGGGGGGAATACTCCCTGTATTTTGTTGAGCTTGACCTTCGGGTTGCGGCGCTTGTTCCTCTGCTTGTTGTTCAAGCTGATCTTTTTCTTGTTGTTGATTTGCCCGCCAAGCCGCTAAACGTTGATCGGCAATCCATTTTGGAATATTGCTTGATGGTTTAAGGGCCGCTTTCTTGCGCATATTATTATCCAAGAACCATCTTGGCGAATCTGCTAATATCGGGCGACTCATATGACTCTGCACCAAAACATATTGTTGAATCGGATTCAAACTCATAATATCTGACACCTGGATCACGTTTGCTTGTTGCATTTGACGTGTGACGTTTTGTGTGAACATGCTACCTTGTGGAGCGCCCATACCTTCTTGGCGAGAATTACTCTTAACCTCAATTGTGCGAGACCCAATCATCTTCACAAAACGTTCTGCTGTTTGTTCGTTGTTCTGGCTGAGCACAATCTTGACCGCAGTTGTGGAAATAATTGTTTCCAAATCATCTTTACCATATTGACCGGAAATTTGGCCTAAATCCTGGCCAATGAGGAGGTAAGACACCTTCATACCACGACCGACCGCCGGTCCGTTTTTGACAGCCGCCAATTTAGGCATTTGAGGAAATTCGTCCAAAACAAATAACACGGGATAAGGACCAGATTTGAGGCCGTCCGATCCAGTATGGCCCGGAGGATTGGCAATCAAAAATGAACTTAATAATTCCACAAAGATACCAGTGATCACGCTTAATGCTTGTGCATCGACTAAATCCACAGACAAATAGACAGTGACAGGCTTCATCTTGCCTACCGCGGGATCGACTAAACCACGAAGATCTCGGAAAGTAAAATCACTTGTGCGTGTTCTGGCTACAACGGCTGCGTTTTTGAAAATACCAATGCCTTCAAAGGCGGTGGAAATGATGGATCCGCGTTCTTTGTCAGGCGTTGCCCCTAATTGGCTCAATTCCGTGATGGCTCGGCGAGCATAGCCAAAACGACGACATTCTGCAACGGCAGCTTCTAACACATCTTTAATAGGATCGGCAAGCGCGGCCATTTGGTCGCCTTCGTCCGAACGACGCTTGATGTCGGCCGCAACACGCATTTGCATGTCAGTCCACCAATCTAACATCATTGGAATACAGGGTTCGCAACCGTACCAGTTTTTTGGGAGTCCGTCCCACGTTCCAACGGGAGAATAGTTTGATAAATTGAGAGCACCTCTTTTAAGTGCATCTAACGCAAGGCGTGCCCCCATATCTTCCATGTCCATGTAATAGGTTTCAAGAATTGTGGCATCATCTGCATCAAAGCTGCCTTCTTGTAATTTTGTTATAAAATAATCATTTGCACGAGCTCTTTCGCATTTAGAAGAAATGAAGTGCAATAAACCTGCCATGGCATTTCGGCCAGAATTAGCCCAGTGTGGATCCTGTCCGCCTTTTGGTTCGGCCACCAAAATAGCATCCATAGAGTCAATATACATATCGCGTGCAGGGCCTAATGGCGGCAAACATTGTGGAGATAGCGGATTCCAACTTGGATAAAAAATACCTTTTTCTGGCTCGTCAGATTTTCCCCAGTTGATAATGAATACAGGACCTAATGTTGCACGATAGCCTGAAGTTGTGGTGCAAAGTTCAGGTTTTGGGTCATTAACAATCATGCTGACACCATCTGATTCGAAAATGGTTGGAACAACCACCCCGGCCGTTTTACCAGCTCCCGGCGGGGCACAAGCCAAAACAGACAAGGTTTCGGACAATTTCATGAGGTGCCCCTTGAACTTTCCGACAACGGTGCATTCGCCCCCATCAAGGGTTAGGATGTTGCTCATTGATTTGATATCGTCTAAGCTCGCTAAACGTCCTTCACCAAAAATATTGGGCATATTTTTATATGGATTTTTCAACAGTCCGTAAACAATCAATCCAATTAAAGACAAAATAGGAAGGAAGGGTAAAAACATTCCCGGTGATAAAGATTTGACATTTTGAAATCTGCGCCACCATTTCGCATACATGTAAAAGATTTGAGATGGGTTGATTGCGGCTTTTTTCCAATAGGTTAAAGAGGCCTTGAATACATCCATATCAAGCCCTTTGAAACACCAAATTTCAACAGGAATAATTAAATATGCTAATACATATGAAAAAACTAATGAAAATACAATGGTTTTTAAACACCAAAATGTAAATTTGCGTTGTTCCGCGTAGATTTGATCAACCATTTGTCTCCCCTATAAATAATTGATTTAATTTTTCGATTTCATCGGCAGCTGCTGGTGTTGTTGGTTTAATAATAGATCCTGTTATTGGTAAGTCTTCTGTGCCACCAACATCTGTGCGGCAGACGAGGACATTAAGTTCTTGCCAAATTCGCAACATTTCTTCTGCATTAATAATAATTCCTTTTTGTTCGATCATAAGCCCTTGGATGGTCATATCCGGACAAATTTTGGAAATCTTTTCTTGAATTTCTTTGACACTTATGCAAAGGTTGTAAATAGGTGAAACGCGGTGATCGACCTCTGAAAACCATAGAGGCGCTTCCCCGTTAAATGGCTCTTCTTCGGCCAGCCAATCCCCCGGTTCTTTGTCAATGATGCAAACATATGTTTGTGTGTGTGATACAGCCAAAAAATCTATTTGTTGAAGACTTGTTTTAATATTTTGAATCAGAGTATAGCCGGCTTCCTGGAATAAAGCGGGAACATCTTCTTGAACGGCAGCTTGGGTTGGTAATTGAATTTCATCCAAAGGAATATCGGCAATTTCTGCCATAGAAGAGGGGGCCATTGTTGTTTTTTGAGAGGATGCTGCGTGTGTAGAGGTATCAGAAGAGGCAGTAGATGCCTTGAAATTTTCTTGGAATGTTGGCGCATATTCATTAGATTCGTTTTTTTGAACGACATTTCCTTGATAGGCCATTACCTGTGGTCTGTTTGTTTTTGTCGGTTTTGTTAATTCAGGCGCAGGAGGAGGGGGTGCCAACACAGTTTTTTTCTTTTTGGTTGCTGCTTTTGTTGTTTTCTTAAATAGGTTCAAAATCCAACTGATGATACGTTGGAAAAGTTGACGCCATTGGACCTTCGCGCTCAGATACCACAGGTATAGGAACAAAGGGATAGCGGCAAGTAATGCCAATAAGAAAATCCAGTCACTTGTTGAGCTGAGCATCCAGCCGGATTTAAATTCATTAAGGATAAATTTCCAAGATTGAGCAGAGAAGAGTTTAAAATGCCAATTCATATATAAAAAACCACGCAGCCACCAACCAAATACGATGGCGGCCACAATAATGCCGATAAAAATATTGCGTGGTAAACTCTTTTTTTGCATCTTTACCCTTTTCTATACTATGGGTATTATACAAAAAACAAAAAGATTTTGCTAGAAAAAAATGAGCATAAAAATTTTTTGTTTTAAATATGCTGCAAAACAAAATTTGGATTGAACTCTGTTCCTAAGGTTTCATTTGCTTTTTCGTATTTGTTGAGGACAAATCTAAAATATGTCAAAACAAACAATCGTGTTGCAGATGATAGGCCGGATTGTCCCTTTGCAGCATCAATTTTGGAGCAAAGCTCGTGGATAGTCAATCCTTCTCGCTCGCAAATATCCGCAAGCGAAATCCATGTTTCCCGATCCAGGCGCATACTGGTCCTACGACCATTAACAATGACATTTTTACAAACTAACATGTGTTTTCTCCTTTCTTTTTTGTAAAAAATACATTATACTTATGGGTATGAAAATAAAATTTTGCAACCTAATAGTGTATATTTTTTAATAATACAACTTTTAATATGAGAAAACAAGAAAAAAAGAAGATTTTTCATACATGTGATTTTCCTGGTTGTTCCGAGCCGGGAGAATATCGTGCGCCACGAGATAGATCTTTGCGGTCCTATTATTGGTTTTGTTTGGAACATGTGAAAGCTTATAATCAAAAATGGGATTTTCTAGCGGGATTGAGTGCAGATCAGATAGAGGCACAGTTGCAAAATGATGTTGTTTGGCAAAGGCCCACTTGGAAATTGGGAACAGGTGGTTCTGCACGTGTCGTTCGTGGGCGCGTTGAGGATAAATTTCATTTTTTTGATGAGGCACAATTAGGGATGAGTGGTAAATATAATCCGCCTCAAAATGAATCTCGTTATTCTCGCAAGGTGCAAGATGCCATGCTGTTTATGGAGGTCGAAGAGCCTTTATCGTTGGAAGGGTTAAAAAAACAATATAAAAAATTAGCAAAGCGTTATCACCCAGATGTGACGCAAAAAGATGCGTCTTTATTCCAACGATTGACACATAGCTATACAATTTTGGTAGCTTATTTAGAGCGGGGGGAATTATGAAAAAGTATTGGTTGAGACGATTATTGCTTATTCCTCTGACCTTATTCGGCATTATGTTATTGAATTTTGTATTGATTCAAATGACGCCGGGAGGCCCCGTAGAACATATGTTGCTGAAAATGCAAAATAGTGCCAGCGGTACGGAGGCAGCAAACATTGTTGATAGCAAACAAAATACCTTTACCCAACAAATACGCGAAGAATTGGAAAAACAATTTGGGTTTGATAAGCCCGTTCTGGTGCGTTTTGTCCAAATGATAAAAAATTATGCACGATTTGATTTTGGGAAAAGCTTTTATCAGGATCGCAGTGTAATTGATCTCATTAAAGATAAAATGCCGGTTTCTATTTCGTTGGGTGTTTTTTCAACACTTTTGATTTATTTAATAGCAATTCCGTTAGGCATAAAGAAAGCTGTCCGCCATGGTTCTAAATTTGACAAATGGACAACTTTTGTTTTAACGATCGGATATGCTGTGCCGGCCTTTTTGTTGGCAATTTTCTTGGTTATCTTTTTTGCCGGCGGACATTATCTGGGGTGGTTTCCGTTGCGCGGATTGATATCCGACAATTGGCAAGAGCTATCTTTTGGTCGCCAGATTTTGGATTATTTGTGGCATTTAGTTTTGCCTGTTTTATCCATCACTATCGGTGGAATTGCCGGTTTGTGTTTTTTAACTAAAAATTCTTTTTTGGATGAATTGGGAAAGGCCTATGTACGGACGGCACGAGCCAAAGGATGTTCCGAAAAACGTGTTTTGTATGGCCATGTGTTTCGCAATGCAATGTTGTTGGTTTTGGCGGGTTTCCCCGCGATGTTGATTGGCATGTTGTTTACAGGATCTGTTTTAATTGAGGTTATTTTTTCGTTGGACGGATTGGGCCTATTGGGCTATGAAGCGATTCAAAACAGAGATTATCCGATTGTATTTGGAACTCTTTATTTATTTGCATTATTAGGATTAGTCTTAAATGTTTTAAGTGATTTTATTTATACTTTGATTGATCCAAGAATTCATTTTGGAGGACGCCGAGCATGACATCTTTATATCAACGGCGTTGGCGTATTTTTAAAGCAAATCGATTGGCGTATTTCAGCTTTTTGTTTTTGTGTGGTATTGGGTTGATTGTTTTGTTAACACCTTTCTTATCCAATGAAAAGCCACTTTTTATTCGTTACCAAAATCGGACCTATTTCCCAATGTTTGAACAAATAACAGATCAAGAATTGGGCGGGAGTTTACCAACTTTGGCGGATTATTCAGATCCGACAACTATAGAAGAAATTCAAAAAAATGGGTTTGTGATTTCGTCTATTATTCCGTATTCGGCCGAGACTGTAGATTATTTTGCCGGCGAACCTTTCCCTATAGGTCCAAGTAAACGCCATTGGTTGGGAACGGATGATCAAGGTCGTGATTTATTGGCACGTTTATTATATAGTCTTAGGCTGAGTTTATGGTTCGGATTATTGTTGACATTTTTTGCTTCGTGCATTGGTTTTTGCGTTGGCGCAACTCAAGGTTATTTCGGCGGAAAAACGGATTTAATTATTGGGCGCTTTATTGAAATTTGGGGCAGTTTGCCACAGTTGTTTATTTTGATTATATTGGCCGGCCTATTGAAGCCAAGCTTTTTTGTTTTATTGGTTATTTTAATTTTATTTGGATGGCCACAGCTGACTGGTGTTGTGCGCACAGAATTTTTGCGCGTTCGTGGTTTAGATTATGTGCGTGCTGCCAAATCTTTGGGAGCAAGTGATTTGTCCATTATGTTTAGACATATTTTACCAAATGCTTTGGTTGCAACAACGACATATTTGCCATTTATTTTGTCGGGAGCTATTGTTGCATTATCCGCCTTGGATTTTTTGGGCCTTGGTTTACCGCCGGGAACGCCGAGTTTAGGAGAAATTATTCGTGAAGCAAAAGAAAATTTAAATGCGCCTTGGATTGGTATGAGTGTATTTGTGTTGATGACGGTTTTATTGGCGGTTTTATTATTGATCGGCGAAGGCGTGCGCATGGCCTTTGATCCTCATGCAAAGGAGAACAAATGAGCCTATTAGATATTCAAAATTTCAGTGTGAGTTTTGCCTCCTTTTGTCCGGTTAAATCCGTCAATTTAACTATTGGAGAAGGGGAATGTGTTGCTTTGGTCGGTCCCAGCGGATGTGGCAAAACATCTTTAGCGCAAGCTATTTTACAATTACAATCGGGCGCGTCTTATCAAGGCGAAATTTTGTTTTATGGTGTGAATATATTGGGGCTTTCAGCACAAGATATGTGCCAATTGCGTGGTGGAAAAATTGCCATGATTTTTCAAGAGCCAATGACTTCATTGAACCCGTTGCACACAGTAGAAAAACAAATTTTTGAAACTTTAATGCTGCATAAAGAAAAGCCGAATAAACAAGATATAGATGCTTTATTGCGACAGGTGGAATTAAACGATGTAGAACGCATTAAAGTGAGCTATCCTCATCAATTATCCGGTGGGCAAAGACAACGCGTGATGATTGCTATGGCGTTAGCGGGCGATCCTAAATTATTGATAGCGGACGAACCGACGACAGCATTAGATAGTGATACACAAAATCAAATTTTGGTGTTATTGCAAAAATTAAAAACAGAATTAAATCTGTCTATTTTATTTATTACCCATGATATTGCGATTGTTTCACAAATGGCAGATCGTGTTTACGCAATGGAAGATGGATGCATTGTTGGAGATAAAGCTCCAAATCCAATAGATTTTGGGAAATGTGCATTGTTCGATGAAAATACAGAAACTGTGCTCAGCGTTCAAGATTTGTCTGTTTCTTACGGCAAATTACAAGTTGTATCCAATTTTTCTTTTGATTTGAAAAGGGGAGAAACGCTGGGTCTTATTGGTCCTTCCGGGAGTGGTAAAAGCACAGTCGGCCTGGCTATTGCTAGATTGATTGACGCAACAGGAAAAGTTTTGTTAAATGGTCAAGACTTTTTCACTTTAAAAGGTCGTGATTTAAAACAAGCCCGTGCGCATCTACAAATGGTCTTTCAAGATCCTTTTTCATCCTTGAATCCGCGCTGGCTTGTTCGGGATATTATCATGGAGGGTGGTCGTATTCACCATATTTCGAATTTATCTGAGTTGTTAATGGAAACTTTGAGCAAAGTGCATTTGTCCGAAGATATATTGAATCGATATCCAAACGAATTATCGGGGGGACAACGGGTTCGCGTTGCGTTGGCCAGAGCGTTAATTTTAAAACCACAGGTTTTGATTTTAGATGAAATTACCAGTGCATTGGATATTAAAATTCAAAAGCAACTTATTGATTTGTTGCGGGAATTGCAACAAAAATATGGGCTTTCCTATTTGTTTATTACGCATGATCAACGGGTATTATCCGCTTTAGCACATCGTGTGATTAAACTTATTTCTTCGGTTTCTGTTCAATCGTCTGAAGGTCCTCTTCAAGAGTCTTGAAAATAACACGCCTGTTTACTCCCGTATACAATTTCGCACGATCTCCTTCGCGTAAAACAATTGTTGGTGTGCCAGAAATATTATAAAGGGATTGTAAATTATTACGTTGTTCAATAATCGTATCTCTTAGCTCTTGATCTTGTAAACATTTTTGAAATTCAGAAAGAGAAACTCCATTTGTGAGGGCGTATCTTTGAAGTATGTCTAATGCACTTGGAGAATTGCTCCACTTTGATTGATTTTGGTAGAGCCAAGTGCTCATGCGTTCCGCCTTGTCTTTTGGTAGACACCTTAACAAGGTAACGGCAGCAAGCTCTACTTCATCTCGTGGCATATCCACGATTAAAATTTCCGCCCGATTTTTATTGACATAACGTTTCATTAGTTCTGGAAAAATATTTTTATGAAATGTTGCACACATAGGGCATCCAGGTGTTGTGAATAAATATAATCTAGTTGTGGATGGTTGCCCAAAAGACCTTAAATCTTTAAGGCTTTGTGCATGAACAAGGGAACTAAAAAACAATAAACATAAAAATAAAAGTCGATACATTTTATCTCCGATTGTTTAAAAAATAAAGAATAAGTCTAAATAAATTAATAAAGTCTAAGTATAAATTAAGGGCTCCGTAAATGGCTTTGCCTTGGGCAATTTCATTGGAGTCGTTTGCGTTATACATATAGCGAAGCTTGTTCGTGTCGTAGGCTGTTAGTCCGACAAATACGAAAACAGCGATAATGTTAAGGACAAAGTCAAATTGAGCGGATTTTACAAAGATGTTAATGAGGCTAGCAATGACAACACCAACGAGGCCCATAACCAAAAAACTGCCCCAAGAGCTTAGATCACGTTTTGTTGTATATCCATAAAGGCTAAGCCCTAAAAATGAACCAGCTGTTACTAAAAATGCTTGAAAGATAGCCGCTCCAGAAAAAAACAAGAAAATATTTCCTAGGCTGACACCCATAAGTGCCGAAAAAAGCCAAAAATATAATCTTGCTTGTTGAATATTTAATTTATTGATGGCATGGCCAATTAGAAAAATGATAATTAGAGGGGCAAAAATACTGATCCAGCCCAATATGCTGTAGCTTACACCTTGCTCAGAAGCTTTATAAAATAAACCAAATAAGGGTTGCCGGACGGATAACCACGCACAAATTGCTGACATCAAAAGGCCCCCGGCCATATAATTATAAATGCGGGCAAAATAACTTTGCAAATCCAAAGATCTATTTCTTGTTAAAATATTTTGTTGCATAGGTTCCTCCTTTTCCGAAAATATAGCTTTTTTTTAAATAAAAAGCAAGTGCGAGGATTAGCTTTTGCCGGGATATGTAATTTTACCCCCAGAAATAGGCTCTAAAACGCCAGTTGTGGATGGGAAAGTGATGGGTAATTTTTGTTGGTAGCGACTTGCAATAAAGGCAAAACCCATTGCATTTAATTCGTTGGTATAAGGCAGGACTTGTTGCGCGGTTTTTACATTGGGCAACAATTGTGCCAGTTGTAGCATAAGTGTTGGATTGGCGATTCCTCCTCCGATACAAATCCATTGTGTGGGAGGAAGCGGTAAAAAATTTTGACTTTGTGCGATACACTGAGCAATAAAAGCCGTTAAAGTCGCGGCCCCATCTGCTGGTGACAGAGCTTCCAGTTGTTCGGCAATGTCTTGGAAATCGGTCCGTTGGACAGACTTGGGCGGTTTTTTTAATAAGTATGGCATATTAAGAAGTTTTTTCAAAACACGAGGTTCCGGCGTGCCTTGGGCTCCCAAGTTTCCATTAAAATCCATTTCTTGGCCAGTGCGACGTTGGATCCATCTGTCCAATAATGTCAGACCGGCACCAATATCAAATCCAATCAATTCACCCATAGGCCCCAGGTATACCAATCTGGAAACGCCACCAAGAGTAATAATCGCCAATGGCTTTTCTAACTTGCGACAAAGAGCGTCCCAGAATGTTGTCAGCAGAGGCGTTCCAACGCCTCCAGCATTAAGGTCTTCCTTTACAAAATGGTGAATAACCGGAATCTGTAACGCATCTGCAATTATTTGAGCATCTCCAAAGTTAATGTGAGCTTTGCTTTCTGGTTGATGCACAGCACTATGCCCAGATAGACCAATAAAGTCAATATGTAAATTTTGAGGGGCAACTTCTGTAATAATTTCTTGTGCCACTTGAATAAAAAATTGGCTGACGAGTTGGTTGATTTTATTAAAAGTTTTGGGTGGAATATGATTTTGTCCCGTGTATTTTAACAATTCTTCATGTAAATCATGAGGATAAGGACGGGAAAGTGTGGCAAAAACTTTTGAAATATCTAGCCCATCCGTCTCTAAAATGGCCGCCTCTATGGTAAAGGCAGACGGATCGGAATACAGCCCCAAAACAACATGATTTGTTAATTTCATTTAGTCCCCTCTGGATAAGGCCGAGGCAATTTTTTTTGTTCTGTTTCGATTACTTGCTGTAATTTTTGCAAAAATTGGCGCTTTGGAAGGCCCGGTTCAATGGGCGGTAGGAAATGGATGGTGACGGTTCCCGGATGTCGTAAAAAGCTATTTTTGGGCCAACAATATCCTGAATTTAACGCAACAGGAACAACCGGAATCTTGCAATGTTCATATAAAAGAGCAATGCCTGGACTATATGGTTTGGTTGTTTCTTGGTCCGGTGGCGTGCGAGTCCCTTCGGGAAAGATAATCATGTTTTGACCATTTTGAAAACGTTTTTGTGCGTCTTTTAACATTTTGCGCAATGTAATGCCGCCTCCTTGGCGATCGATTGGTAAACACCCGGTTTTAAGCGCATATAGGCCAGCGAAAGGAATCCACATCAACTCTTTTTTAAAAACATAAAATGTGTTTGGCACGAGGTTGTGAAAGAAATTTGTTTCCATTGCTGATTGATGTTTTGAGGCAACAATATAGCCATTTTTGGTGGGTAAATTTTGTAATCCTTCAACATGAACATTGATGCCGCAAATCCATTTTAATAGTTTTAACGTGCCAGCAGTCCAAACCTTGGGCATTAAAAGCGTGTAGCGCCACGGCGTTAAAAATGTCGGGATAAAAATAATAAAAACGCAAAGAGAAAAAATATAATAACACAATGTAAATAAAATAGAGCGTACCCAAATCATTTGATATAATCCTCAAGTAAATAATGTAGTTTTATAATTAAAAATTTGTGATATTCTTTAACAAGATGAAAGGCTGTTCGTGTATGAAGCCAGGCAGTAGATTCGGTTAAATCTTTTGGCCAAATAGGATAGGGCGTAACGGGCATGTTCGGTAAAACCCGTTTGAATTCAATAAGACTACGAGGCATGTGGTAAAAACTTGTTACCAAAATAACGGAATTGAATTTATTTTTTAAGATCCATGTTTTTGTTTCAGAAGCATTTCCTTTGGTTGTAGTTGCTTGGTAACCTAAATCAATTTTTTCACGAATTTCGTCTGAAATATTTCCCAAAAATGAATCCGGATTTACCGTTTTATTAACCCCGGAAATTAACAACTTGTCTGCCTTGTGTTGTTCTAAAAGATTGATGGCGGTTTGGATGCGATATTCCCCGCCCGTCCATGCGACGATGGCGTCGGCAGAATTTTGTTCGCTTAATTGAAAACTAAATACGTATAGAACGAAAATACCAAAGCCTATTAACCACAATGGAATAAGTAATACAAAAGTATAGAACAAAGTGGAAAAAAAGTATTTCATTTACAAGAACTTTCGTAAAAATTTCCAAACCGTATGAAATGTTGTTAAAAAAGCCAAGAAAGCGGTGGCCAATGGGATGAAAAGCAGTAAGATCCATTGGGAAAGGGAGAGACTACTTTGAAAAATTTGCCCGGAAACTGCTCTTAAAAACAGAGTGATGCCTAATATAATCGGAAGGGCCAAAATAAAACCAATCAAACTGCCACCTAAAGCACTTTTGAAATGGTGCCAAGCATATTTGTGCATAATGAACCAATCTTTGGCCCCCAACATATGGACAAGAGACAAAACATATTCTTGTATTGTCAAAGCTGTTTTGGTCGTATAAACAACAGTAATGATAGTCGTTGCAAAAAGAAGCAATAAAATAAAGCCAATCAAATGTAATAGAGCATTGGAAAAATTGATCAGTTCGGCCAGCCAAATGCGATGGCTATCCAAAATTGCGCTTGGAACTTGGGCGGTTAAATCTTGTTTCAATTGTTCTAGTGATGGTGGATTCTTGGAATCAACCGACACATCAATCAATTTTGGTAAAGGAAGTTGGGAAACAACTGCATCTGGTCCTAACCATGGCGCCATCAGTTGTTGCATTTGTTCATCATCCAACACAACGGCCCCTTGCACGCCTGGTGTTGTTCGTGTGATCATTAAGGTTGTTTCAATATCGTGATAAACAGCGTCATTTCGAGGACTTCCATCCGCATTATATGTTGGAATTTGAATAGTCAACGATTCTGCGATGCCTTTTTGCCACAGATCTAATGAATTGTGTACGCTGACGCCACCCGCAACAATAAGAGTGGCGATAAAAACCATCAATCCGCATATCCAAGGTAGGAAAAAATGGGATGCTTTATGATCAAATAAAAAATCAGATTTTTGAGCCATTATTTTTCCTCCCGTTTAAATAATTTTGAAGCCATTTCTGAATAAGTCCCGGACGGGGGAATAATTTTCAATCGTCCCTCAGAAAGGTGTAATTGTGGAAAATGAAAGCTTTGGACAAGTCCGGAGTTATGGGTCGCCACAACAACCGTTGTACCCAGTTTGTTAAGTTCTAAGAAAAGATGTAACAAGCGTTTTGCCATTATATCATCGACGTTTCCTGTCGGTTCGTCAGCCAACAACAGTGTCGGTTTGTGAATCACCGCGCGGGCGATGGCAATGCGTTGTTGTTCTCCACCAGATAATTCTTCTGGATAAGATTTTAATTGTTTTTCCAATCCAACCCAGGCTAATAATTCTGAAACATGCTTTTTAATATCGGCTTCTTTTTCGCCTGCGAGCCTTAGTGGTAGTGCAACATTGTCAAAGGCGTTTAGATGATTTAATAACCTATAATCTTGAAAAACCACGCCGATTTGTCTGCGAATTTGTGCTTTTGTTGCTCTAGACATCATATCCACGGCTTGCCCAAGCAAGTGAACGCGGCCTTTGGTGGGTTCTAAATGTAAGTAAAGCAAGCTTAAAAGAGAGGTTTTTCCGGCGCCGCTTTCTCCCGTCATAAAGTGAAAAGATCCCGGAGATAAAGAAAAAGTAATGTCCTTTAAAATCTCGGGGCCTTTATGATAACGCAAAGAAACGCCATTGAATTCTGCAATAAAGGGCGAAAGATTATCCTTTTGAATCATTTTTTCTCCTGTAATAAAAAAAGTTGTATCTTTTTTTTAAATCATTTATACTATATTTACACTATTTTTTTAAAAAGGGAAAGATAAAAATGTTTGTCATATGTCCAAAATGTTTTTCTAAATATCAAATACCGGCCGAAATCCATTTGCCTGAGGGGAAACAGGTTAAATGCTCACATTGTCAGCATGTGTTCGTCTTGGCTGCTGAAAATGTTGAACAAACAAATGTCCCTATGCCTGAGGCTTCAACAAATGTGGAGGCTTTATCAGATGCACAAGAATCTCCTCAAGTTGTAAATATTGATCCGGAGCCAGCTGTATTTGCGGATGAACAGACGGTTTTTAAGACGGAAGATTCTTCAAATATACCTGAGGCATTTGCTCCTGCGGAAGAGGAGGCAGTTTTGCCAGAGCCAGAACCTCGTCGAACATTTAAAATTCATGGTTTTATTGTGGGTATTTTGGTTTTGATGGCTGTTGCGGCACTGCTCTTCCTGGGCTTGCATCATGCTGATTTTTTGAAAATGGATTGGATGGGAATCAATCAAGAAGAATCTGTCACAATGAAAGAGGAAGTTGCTCCAATTCCGGTTCCTAGTATTATTAAAACTGAACCTGTATTGGAATCAAACCAAAGTATAGACGAGCCTAAACCGCAAGTGTTGCCGGAAATTCATTCGGTTCGATTTGAAATGCAGCCGGCTTCTGAAGAAACGGTTCGGATTGAAGGAGTTTTAAAAAATCAAACAGCTCAAGATATTACTTTGCCGAGAACTGTGCATGCTGTTGCCTATGGGGCAGATGGGAAAGTTCTTTTTGAAAAAGAGATTTATTTAAGTGATAAAGTATTGCCAGCGGGAGAAGAACGCAATTTCTTTGGTTCCTATGCTCCTGTGCAAGCTTCCATTCAATGGGTTGAGGTGACGTTTTAACAAAAGGGGGAAAAATAAATGCGATATGGGCTTTTTATTATATTAGTATTGTTGTCACGAGTTGCTTTTGCAATATGTCCTTACATTGATAATTTGCCACAATCGATACCGGCAGATCAGGTTATTCGTTTGTATGAAGGATGTGCCGTCGGATCTAATGATGATGCTTCTCAAATAAAATTAGCTCGTTGGTATGAAACGGGAACTCAAGGGGCCGAGAAAAATATGAAGAAAGCATTGTATTATTACCAATTATCTTCGGACAATGGAAATGCAGAGGCTCAGGCAAGATTGGCCCAGTTATACCAGCAATATGATCAAGATAAAGCGGGACGGGCAACGTTGAAAGAATATTCCAATTCGTTATTAAAGGGATTAAATCTGAATCAAGGTTCAGATCCTGAATTTCAGGGAGAATTTTTGCACCCTTATGTTTTGTTAGTATTGGCCAATGAAAAACCAGAAAATAAATGGTATTATCCAACGGAGACACTTACTGCGCCAAGTTATGCTAAATCTCTTTTAAAAGCATATAAGTTAAAAGAGGATAAGAAAAATCAGTTGATGCGTCAAGCAACTGCATGGAAGAAAAGAAAACTTTTAGAGATGGCTCGGCAAGTTTTACCAAAAGATGAATACCAGGTTTTTGTAAGCACGGTATATCCATCAAAGGGAAAGGCTGACGCCTTCCAGAGATCTAATATGTTAAAGGATTTCCGGAAAAAAGTAGAGATTAAAAAACAACAGGATGCGGAAGTTGCCAAAACTTTTTATTAAAACTTTTGGATGTCAAATGAATGTTTACGATTCCGCGCGCATGCGGGATGCGTTGGCTGTGCATGGTTTTACAGAGACGGATAGTGTTGCAAAGGCGGATGTTGTTTTATTAAATACTTGTCACATTCGTGAAAAAGCATCTGAAAAGTTATTTTCAGAATTAGGACGGATAGCCCGAGAAAAGAAGAAGTCGGCGTTGGTAGTTGTTGCCGGATGTGTTGTTCAAGCGGATGGTGCAGAAATTTTACGCCGTTCTCAGTTGATAGATATTGCAATCGGACCGCAAAATTATCATTTGTTGCCAGAGCTGATTGAACGGCATAATCGACAAAAAGGACGCATTTTAAAGGCGGATTTCCCGGCGGAATCTAAGTTTGATTTTTTACCTACGCCACAAAAAAGTGCTGCTGCTGCTTTTTTGGCGGTTCAAGAGGGCTGCGATCATTTTTGTTCTTATTGCGTTGTGCCATATACACGAGGGTGTGAATATTCTCGTCCAAGTAGTGAAATTATAAAAGAAGCCAAAGCATTGGTAAAAGCTGGGGCAAAAGAAATTATGTTATTGGGGCAAAATGTTAATGGATGGCATGGTGATAAAGGTAAGGATTTGGGAGATTTGATTCGAGAATTGGCAAAGCTGCGCGGCCTCAAAAGAATTCGTTATACAACCTCTTATCCGAGCGAAATGACACAAAACCTGATTAATGCGCATCAAGATACGCCCAAATTGATGCCATATATTCATTTGCCAATTCAGGCAGGCAGTAATCGTGTGTTAAAAGCTATGAATCGCCAATATACTGTAGAGCAATATGAAAAAATTGTAGCTGCTTTCAGAAAAGTTCGTCCGGATATTGCAATTTCTTCGGATTTTATTGTGGGCTTTCCCGGAGAAACGGAAGCAGAATTTGAAGAAACTATGGAGTTAGTTAAACGAGTTGGTTATGCGAGTTCCTATTCGTTTAAATTTAGCGCACGGCCGGGCACACCAGCGAGTTTGATGAAGGATCAAATTTCAGAAGATGTGAAAACTAAGCGATTGATGAAATTACAGGCGTTGTTATTAAAACAACAAAAGGCTTTTAATGAATCTTTTATCGGTAAGGAATTTGATGTATTGTTGACAGAGAAAGGTAAAGAGCGTGGTCAATTGTTGGGATATAGCCCCTACATGCAAGGAACGATTGTTAAAGCCCCAACCAAGATGTTGGGTGAAATCGTGCATGTAAAAGTGGTTGCTGCCTCAGCTACAGCTTTAAAAGCGGAGTTACTAAAAGGATAAAATGGTTAAAAAATTAGTTCAGAAAGGTAAGATGGCCACACGAATAGTGGCGTTGGCTGCTTTGATGCAGACAGGATGTGCTACCGTTGAGAATAAGGAAGGAAGTTCCGATAATCGTGTGGTTGCCCAGCAAACAGTTCACCATGGGTGGCAATTTAAAAATATATCTCCCTCAGAAAGAAGAGAATTACAAAGATTTTTTATCCAATATGCTCAGGGAAGTCCAACAGCTAGAAACATGTTGCATAAGTTAGCAGATGCAGGCACGACAATAGAGTTTTTTGATAAAGAAAAAGATGAAAATAATGTTTTTGCCGCAGGCCTTTCAGATGAAAGCACTTTGAGCTTGAATCGATTGATGATGACAGAAGGAGTGTCATTTGATGATACCTTTTTCCACGAAGGCGAACATGTTTTGCATTTGTCTGAAGCTTTGCGGTATGGGATTAATGCAAGGAGTTTTCGGTCATTAGATGATGTATATATTTATGCGACAATTATGGAGGCTTTAGCCTATCGAAAGGCGGCTTTGTGTTGCGGAGAACAAAAATATAATCCGGATTTTGAACGCGCAAAGAAGGAAGCTGATGAGGTTTTTATAGATCGTTTATCTGCTGCTAGCAAAACAGTAGAGGATCGGCAAATTTATGAGCGGGATGCATTGATTATGGTAAATAGTGAAACGAATATATTGCCTAATCAAGTATATTTTGACACAGAGCCAAATTGGAATCAAATAGTATCTATCATGAGTCGGGGAGAGGTGACCTCCATCCCTGTGTTGCCCAAACCAACACTGGATTTTTTGCAAGCATGTGTTTTAAAAGAATTACAAAAAAATCCCAATGCTCAAAGTTTAGATGAATTCGATTTGTCATGTGTTTTAGCCCATCAATCTTCGTTGCGTCAGGATGAGATGGCTATTAAAAAATCAATTTCTGATTTGTTGTGTGAAACCTATGATTCTTGTTGCGAAACGGGATCTGTCCCAGATGAAGTATTGCATTCTTTTTTGTATTTAGCTGGATGGCCAACTAAGCAACAAATGGAGGCTTTAAATGATGGCACGCTTAGTTTGGATCAAGCAAGAGAGCAAAATTTGCAGGGAATTTCTTTGCCCGATTTATTTGATAATGCTCAGTCATTGATTGACAGTGAAGAGGTGCAAAAGTATCAAACATTCCAAACGCAAATTTATGGAAAATTATTATATTTTGAAAAACAAATCTTATGCCCTTATGCACAGCAGCAAGAAAGACAACAAGGGCGGGGAATAGTTTCGACGACAAACAATAACAAAGGTCATTTGCAATAAAAAGGAGATTATATGAAACGCCTCAAAATGTTGGCCCAGATTGCTTTAACGAGCATGGGATTGCTAGGAGGATGGAAATTAGCCAAGCCAATGATGGATTGTGTGAACGATGCCGTTCGTGATAGGGCTTCTATGCAGGCCTATGTCCCGGATGTTAGAAGTCGGTTAGACGAGGAAATGACAGAAGAAGATCGGGTGCGCTTTGAGCAGGTGTTAGATTTGATGGAAAAGACACCGCATGGGCGACGATTGCTTCGGTCATTAGGGCGAGAAGGAACACAGCTGAGTGTGGTGGATTCTTTTAAAAATGAGAGCACTTCCGGCATGACAGAAGGTACCAAAAAAATTCAGATAAAGAAGGAGTGTTTATATTCCCCAAGAGTTATATGGACTTTGGCCCATGAAGCGGCCCATGTTCAAAATCGGTGTAATTTTTTGGCGCTTCCCCAAACATTAGATGATGCTCATACTTTAAATATAATAAATGAATCTTTGGCTGAATATAACGCATTCATTGTTTTGCAAGAGGTAATGAAATTAGATCCTAATTTTATGACTCCGGAAGAATATAATTCATTATTAGAAGATAAGGGATATGATTTTTTGGAGCACCAAAAGTGGCTGACAAAAAAAATTGGTGGCAAGGCAGTGTTTGATGATAGAATGAAAAATACCTCCAAAAACACGGCATGGTCCAAGGGATATGAATCCCAAAGCAGAGGGGTTAAACACGAAGCTTATGTAAATACACTATGTTCTGATTTGAAAATTTTGAAACAAGATCCTGATTGGGATGAGGTTGTTCGACAAATGAGTGGTGGGGAGATTAAGTCTATTCCTTGGTTGCCTGTGCCGAGTTGGGATTTGGTTAGTGATATGATTGTTCAGGCGAGTCGAAACGGAACAACTATGGTTGAGGATATAGATTTAAGTTGTGCAAAACAACATAAAGAGGAATTGTTGCAAGGAGATGCCTTTAAAACAGAAATATTTGGACAAATTAGGGATTTAATGGAATTTCGTTTGCATTCGGAGGATCGGGATCAATTGTCGGATATTTTTAAAGATATGATTCCTGAATCCTTTTTGCAAAAATTTAAGGAAAAAGGTTGGATTCCGTCTCGGTCAAAAGCTGGCGAGTTTGAAGAATTTTTGAATCAACAAACAAATTCAGGGTATTTGGATAAGGCATTAAAAGCTGTGCAAAATCCGGCCCTTTCAAATCTGATTAGCCAAGATGAATTTGCCCAAATGAATTTGGAAGAAACAAAACTCATCTTTAAGACTTATAAACAGGTCTTTTTCGGCCAAGAAAAAGGATCGGCAACTTTGTCGCGAGAAAAGACTTCAAATCGGTAAATATTCGCTTTGACAAGGGGACAAAAATTTGTTATACTAAACCAAATAAGGAAAGGATATAATATGGCAGAAGATTTGACTTTAAAGACAAAATTACGTCACATTAACCCCAGAACGGCAAATCAGAGTGCTTTCGTGGAGGCAATGAACACACATGATATGACTTTCGGATTGGGACCTGCCGGCACCGGTAAAACTTTTTTGGCGGTGGCCAAGGCTGTGGCCGATATGGAAGCCAATAAGGTGGACAAAATTATTTTAACCCGTCCTGCCGTAGAGGCTGGAGAAAATTTAGGATTTTTGCCGGGTGATTTAAAGGAAAAAATTGATCCATATTTGCGTCCATTGTATGATGCTTTGTATGAAATGTTGCCGCGCGATATTGTGGATAAAAAAATTGAAAGCGGTGAAATTGAAATCGCTCCGCTGGCTTATATGCGCGGACGGACTTTGTCGCATGCCGTAGTAATTTTGGATGAAGCCCAAAATACGACACCGATGCAAATGAAGATGTTTTTGACTCGTTTAGGTGAGGGGTCTACCATGGTCATCAATGGCGATTTGACTCAGACCGATTTGCCGCATGGTATGGAATCCGGCTTGAAAGATGCTGCTCGTGTTTTAAATGGTGTCAAAGAGATAGCTTTTGTCGAATTTAATGAGCGTGATGTGGTGCGTCATGGCTTGGTATCCAAGATTGTAAACGCCTATGCAAAGGACAAAGAGACAAAGTAATGCAAATTGACATTCAAGTTTTGGATAAGCATTTTTATTTGCGACGCTTTTTTTTAAAACGTTTTTGTCAGAAAGTTATCGAGAATGCTTGGAAGGGAAAGTCAGATGCTGTTGTATCTGTTGTTTTGGCAAGCAATGACTTTGTGCATTCTTTGAATAAAAAGTATCGCGGAAAAGATAAACCAACAAATGTCCTTTCGTTTGAAAATGCATATCCGTTGGCGGGGGATATTGTGATTGCTTATGGTGTTACGCGGGATGAGGCAAAGGCGCAAAGAAAAACATTTTCAGCACATTTTGCCCATTTATTGACACATGGGGCTTTACATTTACAAAAATATGACCATTTAACGGAAAAGCAGGCCCAAAAAATGGAACAATTAGAAACAAAATTGTTGCAGCGTTTGGGGTATGAGGATCCCTATAAAGGAGTGTAAATGTTTGAAAAAATAAAAAGCCTTTTTGAAAGTCACCCCGAGGAAGAAAAAGCCATAGAAACTGTGGAAGAGATTATGGATGAGCGCGAGGAACGCGGTGATGAAGTTTTGGTTGATGCAGATGAAATGTTATTATTGAAGAACGTTTTTAAATTAAGGGATAAACGTGCTGTTGATATTGTAATTCCTCGGGCTCAGATGGTTGCTATTTCTGTTCATGCAACGCCGGAAGAATTGAAAAAAATTGTGTTGAAGGATAAATACACACGTATGCCGGTTTACGAAAAAACGATGGATAATATTGTGGGCGTTTTGCATACAAAAGATTTATTGAGCGCTATTTTACAGAAAAAAAAGATAGATATTTCCAAAATTATGAATCATCATGTCGTTTTTGTTGCGCCCTCTATGCGGGGCTTAGATTTATTGCGCGAAATGCAGGCAAAGGCCATGCAATTGGCTGTCGTCGTGGATGAATTCGGTGGAACTTTGGGCTTGATTACCTTGGAAGATTTGCTGGAAGAAATCGTTGGTGAAATTGAAGACGAACATGATATGTTGGATAAGCCGCCCGAATTAAAGAAAATATCTGCTCGAATTATTGAGGCGGATGCGCGTGTTGAATTGTCTGAGCTACAAAAAATGATTGGTTCGTTTTTAACTAAGGAAGATACAGAAGCTGAGGTTGATACTGTGGGCGGATTGGTCTTTCATTTAGCTGGTCGATTGCCATATCGTGGGGAAATTATTACCCATTCTAGCGGTTTAAAATTTCAGGTGTTGGATGTTGATGCGAGGCGTATTAAAAAAGTTAAAATTACGCATTTTGAATTTTTGAAAAGAAAACAAAAAAATACATCGAAATCTAAGACAAAATAAAAAATCCCCAAAGCTGGGGATTTTTTACAAGTTGCTTTTTTTAGAAAAGACCTTTGAATCCTTCTTTGATTCCTTGTAATGTGTCTTTCCCTGACTTTACCGCATTTTTGGCGGCGTCTTTTGTAGCCTGAATAGTGGCTTTTGTAGATTCCGCACTAATGAGAGCAAGAACATCTTGAATGATTTGTCCGATATTTTGCTCTTTTTGTTCACCAATGTTTTGTTGGCGAATAGTCGGCAAAGGAATTGTGTTGATCTGTCCGGCGACTCCAGCCCGCACGGATGAATCTTCAATCACTAAATCACGGATAACCACAGATGTATCAGAACCGCTTTTCGGTTGTTCGGGTTTTTGCTCCGTCTTAGGTTGTACTTTTTCGGCCTTTGAAGAATCTGTTCCGATAAAGCTATTGACGTTATCCATCAATTGTGTGATATTTGTTTTTCCTTGAGCGTTTAATTCACTGGAAACACCAATGCCAGACAATTGAACCTTGTTAATAATAATTTTGTTTGTCAGCAAACTTTTTGGATCGTAATCTACCAAAATCTTGCCTAATTGGAAAATATTTTTATCCTTGTATCCGGATGGATTTCCAATAGCCAAATCATTGATTGCGACTTTACCGCTTAGCAAGGAAAGATCAACCTCGCCCAAGCTTGTTTCTGTTTGTGTAATTTTACTGATAAAGTCAGGGGCGAAATGTTGAATCAATTTGCCCGCACTAAAATATAGGACGACAACCAGTAAAATAATAAGTAAAATAGCCCAAATAATAATCTTTAAAACAGAGTTGATTAGTTTTAATAAAAATCTCATTTTTTGTCCTTTCAATTTCATTTCAGAATTTATATTAGCGTTTTTTAGAAGGCGCGTCAATATGTAAAATATTTTTTTGCGTGTCAATTATTGCTTTTGTTCCCAGTGGCAGACAAATATGTTGTGGTGAGTGACCATACGGGATATCAGTTATGACTGGAATTTTAAAATTGGCAAAGAAATTTTTAAGAACTTGATGAACTTCAATGTCTTCATTTTCTTTGGGATGGACACATTCATGAAATGTTCCTAAAATTACACCATTTATTTGATCAAATACGCCTGCCGTTTTTAGATGAGTAAGCATGCGGTCTACACGGAAGGGGGCCTCGTGAACTTCTTCCAATAGTAAAATTTTACCTTTTAACTTTGGCATATAGGGCGTTCCGATCAGCGTGATAAAACAGCTTAAATTACCACCGATTACGGTTCCGGTTGCGTGGCCCGGAGCCAAAGTTGAAAATTTCTTTAAATCCACATCCTGGCCGGATAAAAGTTGAAAGAAATTCTTTGTTGTTTTACTATAAGTGTTGTTTATTAAAAAAGTGGCAATCATGCCGGTAATGGATGCTTTGCCCGTTTTTGCAAGATAGGCATTTTGAAAAACAGTCGTGTCGCTGCAACCAACGAATAAACTTTTGGATTTTTTTATTTTGCCCCAATTGAGCTTTGGCAAAAGACGTTCGGAGCCATAACCTCCGCGCAGTGCCATAATGATATCGGGTTGTTGAGCAAAAGCCTGATGCAAATCTTGTGCCTTTTCGTTGTCTAAAATGCCAAAAGCTTTTTCACATGTTTGGGCATGAGGTGCCCATTTGACGGTATAATCATGCTGTTTAAAAATTTGAGCAATCGTACTTTTATTTTGAGAAGTCATTTTATGATAAGAAGATGGCATAACAATTAAAGCAGCTTTTGGCATTTATTCCTCCTGTAATTTTTCCGAAATTTGTTGGGCAAATGTCGTAAGAGAAGGATCTCTGGCGCCCATGACTAAAACAGTATCCCCAGGACAAGTTCTTTTTTTCAGATAAGCTAGAACTTCTTCTCGTGTCTTGATTTCAACGGCTCGTTTTCCTTTTTGTTGTAAAGGGATGATGATGTCTGTTGAAGATATATCTTTTTGAACCGTGCCCCCCACATAAAAAACAGGGAGCATAATCCATTCAATTTGATCGTCTAAAATATCTGTCAAAGTTTGAATTAGCTCATCTTTCATCAACCTTAGCGGACCAAAGCCATGCGGTTGATATATGGCAAAAATTCTTTTGCTGGACGGTTTAACAGCGCTGAGTGTTGCTTTCAGTTTTGCCGGATTATGTGCATAATCATCAAAAATGCATATTCCGTTAGGTTTTCCAATTAAAGTAAGTCGTCTTTGGACGCCCAAAAAAGATTGAAGGGCTGTTATGCTTTCAGCAATAGATACCCCTAGATGAAGACAGGCACCAATAGCGGCTAAGGCATTTTCGATATTGTGTTTGCCAATAAGCGGTAGGGTTGTCTCCATGCCATTTAAGTTAAACGAAACGGTCGCGTCTTGTTGAACAATATCGGTAGCTTTCAAGGTTGCTTTTTCATCACCAGAAATGGAAAACGTAATAATGTTTGGATGATCAATATTGAGCTCTAAAGAGTTGGGATCGTCAATATTTAGAACAATCCCTTTTCTCGTGCGATTCAAAAAGTTATAAAATAATGACTTTACTTCGTTTAATGGTTTGTGGTCTAAAGAGACATTTGTTAAAACTGCAATGTCCGGCGTATATCGATCAATTGAACCATCAGATTCATCAGCTTCAATGACACAAATTTCATCTCCATCTAATATCAGATTAGACGATGGATTTCCCAGGTAGGTATTTTGAGAAATCCCCCCATTAATCATAATAGGATGTTTGTTGTTTTTAAACAGGATATGTCCAATCATAGCAGTTGTTGTTGTTTTGCCGCTTGTTCCTGCGACAGCTATGCTGAAATATTTTTCAAGGATATCGGCCAATATTTCTGCGCGAGTTTTAATGTTGAGCTGTAATTCTTTTGCTTTTTGAACATCCGGGATATGATCTTCTACGGCGGAAGACACGACAAAAGTATCAATATAGGGGGAAATGCTGGTGCCATTTTGTGGAAATAAAACAATGCCGGCTTGTTTTAAATTTGCTTTGATTGCACTGTTTTGATTTTGATCAAAAGATCGATCTGAACCTAATACCGTATGCCCCATTTTTTTAAGATACAGAGCAATAGCGCTCATGCCTATGCCACCGATGCCGCAGAAAAAAAAGGTTGCCATTTTAAAAATCTTCCTTTACATTGAATATTAGTTCGTGTATGCTATTGTAATTAAATTAAAATGAAATGTCAAAAGGAGGGAGCATAAAAATGAAAAAAATTTTTTTATTGGGAGCTTGTTTAATAACAAGTGTTGTTTTTGCCCAAGGATTATTTCCTGAACTAGAGGGATTTGGCCCTGATGCGGGAGTTGCTGCTCCAAAATCCAAAAAAGAGCTAAAGAAAAATGAAACTGAGGAGGTGCCACAAATTGCACCAGAAGCGGTCGAAAAGGTAGAGGAGGAAGAGCAGCCCAGTGGTGAAGAAGCGGCCCAAAAGGAAGAAACAGATTTATTTGCTGAAAACAAAGAGCCAGAGTCGGTTGTGACTGCTGAAAGCCAAGATAAATCAGCAGATGGAGCAGAAGAGGAAGAAACAGAAGAAGAAAAACGTTCTGCTCAAATTCGAATTTACTCTGACAACGTAGATGCAACCATTACGCCAAATAGAAATTTCTCGTATTGCTTTGGCTCTATTAAGTTTTACAATGGCTTGCGCCGGGTTATCCAAAATTTAGAGGTAAAGTTGACATACGGCGATATAGAGGCCAATTATACCATTCGAAATTTAGCGCCAAAGGCAACACAGGAAGAAAGCATTACATTGCTTGGAACTGCTTGTGAAGTTATAATGGAGATGCCTGCGGTAGAAGTAAAGAAATGTCAGGTGCCAGAAATGGAAGAAAACGCATGTAAAAAACGTGTGGTTTTTGTTCCGCTGCGTTAGGTTTTGTGTAGATGCGCTTTGTCCTTTTACTAGTGTGTAGTTTGTGCCTATGCCTATCAAATGCGTGGGCCTTTGGGGAAGTGCTATCTAAATCGGATATTAAAAATTATAAACAGATTTTTACTTTGCAACACAAGGGAGATTTTGCCGCCGCAAAAGCAGTTGAGAAAAAAATTCAAAATAATTTATTGAAGGGATATGTATTGTTCGATCGTTATTTTTCCCGTAAGTATGTGACTAAACCAGACGAGATTTTTTCATGGATGTCGCATTATGCTGATTTGCCGGTGGCGGTTGATATGTATGCCTTGGGTAATCAAAAGAAAATCAAACGCTTGGTGCGTCCCAAAGGGCTCTTTGGCGGAAATACTCAGGCTTGTTCAAGTCCTTCAAGACAAGAGCCGTTAGAATTGATAAGTAATCTTTCTTTTTCTTATTTGTCTGGAGCTCAAAAAAAAGAGGCAAGCAAAAGGATGAAGCAAATTGTTCGCGCATTAAAACAGGGGCACACCTTAACAGCAAAACAAATGATTCAGGATAAAAAAACAATTCATTTATTAACGCGAGAGGATTTAAATAAAGCCAAAACGGCTTTGGCTTATAATTATTTATTGGATGGAGAAGATTCTTTAGCCTTAGAAACTGTTAAAGAGGCCATCAGATGGATAAATACTGTTCCGTTAAGTTATTGGGTTGCCGGGTTGGCCAGTTGGAGTTTAGGTGATTTAGAGCAAGCAGCTTCATATTTTTCTGATTTAGCAGATATGCGATCTGCTCCGGATAATATCAAAACGCGGGCAGCTTATTGGGCCGCTCGTACTTATTTGGGTTTGGGGAAATATTCTTCTGTTATCGAATACTTTAAGATAGCATCAAAATCACCACGTAATTTTTATGGTATGTTGGCTTCTAGAGCTTTGGGAGAGGATTTAAATTATGTATGGGATACGCCCGTGTTGCCGGTGGATGAGGTGCGTGCCAGTTTTTCACACCCCGCTTTGGAGCGCTTTTATGCTTTAAGACAAATTGGACGTGATGAGTGGGCCAGCCAGGAGTTGTCTAAACTTTATTTAGAAGCAGATGACGAAGGCAAGGGCGTTTTAATGTTGATTTCTAAGGAAAATGATTTTGATGATGTGTTGCAAGGATTGACGGGAACGCTACAGGGAGAAGATGTGCGTTATCCTATGCCGAATTGGACGCCCCAAGGGGGATGGAAACTGAAAAAAGAATTGGTCTATGCTTTTGTCAGACAGGAATCTTGTTTTAATAATCGTGCAGAAAGCCATGCGGGCGCTTTGGGATTGATGCAATTAATGCCAGATACAGCCAGAGAATTGGCAGGGGTTTTGCAGTGCCCATTTTCAAAAAATGCACTTAAAGATCCGGCCTATAATTTGCGTTTGGGACAAGCGTACTTAATGCGTTTAATGGAGGAATATCCTCAAGTAAATAATAACCTTATCTTTTTGGCGGTTGCATATAATGCAGGGCCTGGTAATTTAACAAAATGGAAAAATAAAATGAATTATCATGATGATCCGCTATTATTTTTGGAAATTTTACCCTCTAAGGAGACCCGCGGATTTGTTGAAAGAATTTTGGTCAACTATTGGGTTTATCAAAACTTAATGGGCAAGTCCTTGGAATCCTTGGACGAAATTGTTCAAAAGCGTTGGCCGCTATATCAAGCGCATTAGGCGGCTCTTTGAGAGCCCTTTATATTGAGCTTTGCCAGTTGCAATAGTTGGTTAGACATTTGGCGTTTGACGCTTTTTGCATTTTCCTTAGCTTCTGTTTTCTTGCGATAGAATTCTTCGCGGATTCGTTTCAGCTGTTGTAGTCTGTCGTTTGTTGCTGCCATGTGCTCTCCTTTCCGTTGACACTTTCATTATACCATGGAACTCAAAATCTGTCAAAAAGTGCTTGCAATTTTATAAAAAATATGCTTATATCAAAGGCACGATTTTTAAGTCGTATTTTTAATGAAAGGAAAATAAAGAAAATGACAGTAAAAGTTGCTATTAACGGATTTGGCCGTATTGGCCGTTTGGTATATCGTGCTTGGTTGGAATCTGGCCGCACAGATGTGGATATCGTTGCCATCAATGATTTGGGTGACGCCGCCGCCAATGCTTATTTGTTGAAGTATGATTCTATTCACAGAAAATTAGATATGGATATTCGTGCCGAGGGTGAATATTTGCTCGCCGGAGATAAAAAGACCCGCGTGATTGCTCAAAAAGATCCAACACAATTGCCATGGGGTGAAATGGGTGTTGATATCGTGTTTGAATGCACAGGTATCTTTACATCCAAGGAAAAAGCTATGGTGCATTTGCAAGCTGGTGCAAAACGCGTGTTGGTGTCTGCTCCATCAGAAGGCGCCGATAAGACAATCGTGTACGGTGTGAACCAAAATACATTGACAGCCGAAGATTTGGTTGTTTCTAATGCATCTTGCACAACAAACTGTTTGGCCCCTGTGGTCTATGTATTGCAAAAAGCTTTTGGCATTAAACAAGGCTTTATGACAACAATTCACAGCTACACAAATGATCAAAAGATTTTGGATCAATTACATAAAGATTTGTATCGCGCTCGTGCTGCTGCTATGAGCATGATTCCAACAAAGACTGGTGCTGCTAAAGCTATTGGTTTGGTGATGCCAGAATTGGCCGGCAAATTGGACGGTGTTTCGATTCGCGTGCCGACCCCAGATGTTTCTTTGGTGGATGCTAACTTCATTATGGAAAAAGAAGTAACCGTTGATGAAGTCAACGCCGCTTTGAAAGCCGCTGCAGAAGGTGAACTCAAAGGAATTTTGGGTTACAACGCCGAAAAATTGGTCAGCATCGACTTTACACATGATGCTCACTCCTCCACATTTGATGCTAACGGCACAAAGGTGATGGGTGGTACACAATTGCGTGTGATGAGCTGGTATGACAACGAATGGGGATTCTCCAATCGTATGTTGGATACAGCCGTTGCTATGGGCAAATTGTTGTAATCTTCAACTTAAAAGAAACACCCTCGAAACTCGGGGGTGTTTTTTTGTTGTATATGAGTTTAGATGCGTATTTTATTTTGAAAAATAAGATAGTTTCATTTTTTTAAATTTTTTTGTTGCATTGTTGTAATAAAAGTGTAATAATAGTGTCACCAAAGTGAAACAAAAGGAGAAAAAATGAAAAGTAAATTAACATTATTAGCAGTATTATTAATGGCTTCCACCAGTGTTTGGGCCGGTGGTTATCAATTACAGGAATACTCTGTCACAAATGCCGGTCGTGCTTTTGCCGGAGCAGGTATCGTTGGTGACGATTATTCTGCAGTGGCTTTTAACCCTGCCGGTATGACTTTGAGAAAGTCGGGTATGCAATTGGGTGCTATGGGAATGGACATTCATTCCAATGTGGAAGGTGGTTCATTGAGTGATGGTACAGCGACTTCCAAAGGTAAATTGCGTAACTTTAAATTGATTCCGCATGCTTTCGGACAATATGCGCTTTCCGAAAATTGGCGTTTAGGTTTAGGATTGTATGTACCGTTTGGATTGGGCACATATTATAATAAATCTTGGTTTGGTCGTACACATTCTTTGGTGAGTGAGATTGAAACAATTGATATCCATCCATCTTTGGCATGGAAACCATTGCAATGGTTGAGTATTGGTGGTGGCTTTATTTTGGAACGCATGCAAGCACGTTTAACAAATACATTGGATTCTGCTGCTGGCGGTAAATCCGACATGAATGCTGATGGTTGGGGACATGGTTGGAATGCTGGTATTATGGTTGAGCCAACAAAGACAGCACGTTTCGGTGTGGCTTATCGTTCTCCGATTGTGCAAAATATTAAAGGTAAACACCACTTTCAACACCCAAATCCCGCAGTGGGGCGTAAAGAAGGTTATAGTAGTACAAAGTTGGTAGATCCAGAGCACATTCAATTAACAGCCTATCAAGAAGTTGGCAAGTTTGGTCTTTCTGCTATGGCACGTTGGACACGTTGGAGCCGTTTCAATTTGTTGTCTATTGATTCAACGGCTTTGGCTCAATTAGGCCCTGGGAGAACTCCATCTCAAGTTGATGAAAATTGGCGGAATACTTGGACAGTTTCTGGTGGCGTCGATTATCATTATTGCAAAAATTTGACCTTCCGGACTGGTTTGGCTTATGATCAAGGTGCGGTAAAAGATCCAAAGCATCGTACCGCGCGTGTGCCAGACGCAAACCGCTGGATTGCCAGTATTGGTGCCAGTTATAAAAGAGGTAATTGGCAAATCGATGCCAGCTATTTCCATATGTTTTGGTCCAAAGCTCGTGTGGCTAGTAAAGCTAACACAACGGGACAGACCGAAATTCGCGGAACATATCATACGCAACTCAACAGCCTTGGTTTAAGCGCCCAGTATCATTTTTAATATCGGGTAAAAATCGAAAATACTCCCGCACAATCGGGAGTATTTTTTTGTTTTCCCCTTGACAATTCATTGAAGTATATGTCAAAATGAAGCCATGTGTAGGAATGATTCTATGATTTTAAAAAAAATAGCGAACGTGAATAAGGCGATAGCCCTTATTTTGTACACACACACACACACACACACAATTAAAAGCTTGCCGAGCAAAATCGGCGACGCCGATGAATTAAACCGTGCCGTAAGGCAGGGGTGTTTTGTAATTTAATAAAGAAAGGATAAAAGATGAAAAAAGTTTTATTATTCGGAACGGCAATTTTGGTGGCAACATCGGTTTTTGCCTTTGGTGGTGGGGGCGGAAAAAGTCGAAAGGCATCTGTCTACCGCGGCACAGGTATTGATTCTATCGGTGTACATTTTAATGGAAAAGATGACGATTCAGGAAAAGAGACCTGTTCTGATGGTATCAAATGTGGCAGCGGTTGTTGTTATGGTGATAATGTGTGCAAGCAGAATGAGTCTGGCGAGTATCAGTGCTGCAGTGAAGAATTAAATCATTGTTGCCCAATAAGTGGTGGAGCATATCGTATCTTCAGAGGATATTGGGAGACGACTTGCTGTGCTGGGAAATTGTTTTGCAGTTATAAAGATGCAGAAGATAATTGTACGTCTACTTCTTGTTGCCCAACTGGAGGGAAAGTATATGGCCCTTATGAACGTGATGATGGTACTAAAGAGTATTTATGTTGTGATGGAGAGCCTTATATAAATGGTAAATTTTCTTATGGAGATCAATATATGTGTTGTTCTAATGGAGGAAAAGTTTATAAAGAGAAAGGCGTGGATGGGGCTGATTTGTGCTGTTATGATGGGAAAAAACCAGTTTGTGCGGAGTATGATGATGCAGGTAATTGTACTGTACATATTTGTTGTGCAGAGGGAGAAAAAGGATATTGTGCAGAATATGAAACCAACGGAGAAAAATGTAGAGGATATGGATATGCATGTGGCAAGGCAGATTGTGTAACATCGTTTTTTATTCAACAAAATTACTATTATCAAGCAGCATGTTGTAGTGAAGGAGAAACGCCTTATTGTGTCTCCCGATATGAGGGATGTTGTGGTGGTGCCTCTTGGAGATGTTGTCCTGGAACAGTTACCCCAGGATCAAAAAATGAACCCGATACGTGTGTCCTGTAATATTTTCCCCCGATTTGTCGGGGGATTTTTGTTAAGGCTTCAAATAAATTCCTCTTGCAATTTTTTTAAAAAAAGATTAAAACAATGGACACAATTATTTTAACAAAAGAAAGGACAAAAATGTTTAATACTTTGGATAATTTTGATTTTAACGGTAAAACAGTTTTTATTCGTGCAGACTTGAATGTGCCTGCCAAGGATGGACAAATCACAGATACAACTCGTATCGATCGTTTTGTGCCGACTTTGAAATATATTATTGAACATGGTGGTAAAGCCGTGGTGGCTAGTCACTTTGGTCGTCCGAAAGGTCAAAAGAATCCGGAATTTTCTATGGCTTTTTTGGCTCCTGCTTTGGAAAAAGCGGCAGGTGTTTCCGTGAAATTCATTGACGATTGTGTGGGCGAAGCTCGTGATGCTGCTGTAGCAGCTATGCAACCAGGCGAAGTTATTTTGTTGGAAAACTTACGCTTCTATGAAGGAGAAGAAGCCAACGATCGCGAATTCGCCGAAAGTTTGGCACATGGTATGGATATTTATATCAATGATGCTTTCTCAACGGCACATCGTGCGCATGCCTCCACAGAAGGTATGGCACATTTGTTGCCAAATGGCGCAGGTCGTTTGATGCAGGAAGAATTGGAGGCTTTGGACAAAGCTTTGGGTAACCCTGTCCATCCAGCCGTTGCTTTGGTGGGTGGTAGCAAAGTTTCCACGAAATTGGATTTATTGGGTAACTTGGTGAAGAAAGTAGATTACTTGCTCATTGGTGGCGGTATGGCTCATACTTTTTTGGCTGCACAAGGAATTCCAATGGGCGAAGGCTCTTTGGTTGAACCAGATATGATTGATACAGCTAAAAACATTTTGGCTAATGCCGGTAATTGCAAAATTGTTTTGCCTGTAGATTTGGTATGGGCCGATGCCTTTGCTGAAGGTCAAGAGCCCCATACATCCGATGTAAATGCGGTACCTGCCGGCAAAGTATTGTTAGATATTGGAGAAAAATCTGTGGCTGCTTTTGCTGATGTGATTAAAAATGCAAAGACATTGATTTGGAACGGCCCGGTGGGCGCATTTGAAATCAAACCTTTTGACAAAGCCACAAACGAAATTGCCAAAGTGGTGGCCGATCAAACAAAGGCCGGCGCTTTGACATCCGTCGCAGGCGGTGGTGATACCGTTTCCGCTTTAAAAAAAGCAGGTGTAAAAGCCGACATGACCTATGTGTCTGCGGCCGGTGGTGCTTTCTTGGAATGGATGGAAGGCAAATCTTTGCCGGGTGTTGCCATTTTGGAAAAGTAATTTTTTCAGACAATACGAAAGCCCTGCCAACTGGTGGGGCTTTTTATAGTATGTAAAAACTTGACATAATTAAAAAATCTTGTACAATAGCGACCAATTAGTTTTGTTTGGAGTGTATGATGGCAAATGATAAACGAGATTTTCAATGGATACAACGCGTAGAAGTTGCCAGAGATACATTGAATTCAGAACGAGTTCGGTTGTCTCAGAGAAGGATCATGAAAAAGTTTTTTGATTCGAAAGCGCATGCCAAAGATTTGGTTGCGTGGCGGGCGTATCATAGCTATTCTGATTTACCTTTGTTTGCTGTTTTTGGATTGGTGGATCCTGTGGATTATGAAGCATTATTTAATCATATGGAACGTTGGCAAGATTCCATGGTAACGGAAGAAATTCAAAATTCTATTCAGAATCCAGAGAATGCGGGAGCTGCGTTTATTTCTACGCCCCCAAAAAAAGTTTCCTTGCTTTTAAAGTATTTGGCTGATCAAAATTTTGATGCTTATATAAATTTATGTCTTCGTTTGGACAAACCAATTAAATTGGTTGCAGCCTTAAGCACTGCATTGTATATGGAAGAAGTGCGCACAGATCAAAAGGGAAAGGTGAGTGTTGTAGATGAGTTAATGTGCCAACGGGCGACTCCTGTTGATGAAGATGCGGGTTGGGTGTGGATGAATAAAATGGCGATCGGAAAAGGTCGTTCCCCTTTAGGAGTTAGAACAATGCGCGCTTCTAGCGCTTTGCAGAAATTAAATAATTTTCGAATTTATAAAGCCTTGGCGGATATTCGTGATTATGGTTTGCGACCGGTTGCTTTCCAATACATTCATGGTAAAAAGGAAGAGTGTTTATTTCAAAGAGCTCAGGTGCGTATTGTAACCGCTTTGGAGTATTTGAAATCTGCTAAATTGATTGATGAAGGATTGTATGATAAAGTCATTCATCTTTCTCCCGCCGCGCGGGAACGACAGTTGCTTGATTTAAAGCGCGCTGCTGTGACTTCGTTTGCATCGGACTTAGTCCGAGAAGCATCGAATCCGGTTCAGTTGCGTGAGTTGGTTGCTTCTTTTAAGCGGTATTTCCATGGTATTTTTGCTAAAGTTGGTGAATCCAGAGTAAGTGTAGAGCAAATTATTTCTAAAGATAAAGATAAAAGAATTAATTACACCAAAATGGTGGAAGTTTCTTTTAATCAAATAGGTAAGACAAACCGGCATTTAGGTTTTTTTAATCAAGGAAAATCTAATTATTGATTTAAAATAATTTCAAATGATTCCCGAAAACGAAATAAGTGCTTGCATTTTATTTCATGTATGGTATTATACTTTCATGTAAATCATTAAAAAAAGGAGGCTTTTGTGTTTTGGGGAAGTATTTTATTAACTTCTTTGTTACTTAACCCGATGGCAGACTCTGATCGAATTGGTGAGGCACGTTATCAAGAAGCTTTGAATCGTCAATGTGAAGAAGTGTTGGGTTTTCAGCCTGGTTCAGAACAGAATATGAAGTGCCATTTGTTTTATGAAAAATTATTTAGGCGTTTGTATCATATGTCAGGTTCCGTTAGCAAAGAATTGGCAGATAGAATTGAGCAAAAAATTGATAAGTTAAACACGACTTGTGAGAATTACTTTAAAGATAGCGCTATTTCAAAAGAGGCGTTATGGACATGTATTCAAGAGCATGCCGAAATGGAACGTGATGAATCCACTTATCAAGATTCGTATCGTGAAAGACAGGATTATTTGCGGACAATCAGGCACCATCATCATCACCATTAAATTTTTTAGGAGATTAATATGAAAAAGGTATTATTATTTGGAATGGCAATTTTGGTAGCAACCTCTGTTTTAGCCTTTGGCGGCGGAGGAGGAAAGAGTCGCAAATCTTCCGTTTATCGTGGCGTAGGCGTTGATTCTATCGGTGTGCATTTTAGTGGAAAAGATAGTGATTCAGAGGAGACGTGCTCAGATGGTGTTAAGTGCGGTAAAGGTTGTTGTTATGGTGATAATGTATGTAGTCAGAACGAATCAGGCGAATACCAGTGTTGTAATGAAGAATTGAATTTTTGTTGCCCAGCAGGAGAATCGGCTTCTCGCCAAGTAGGGTCGTGGGCTTCAATGTGTTGCACCGGCACCCTTTTTTGTTTTACTCGTGATGCTGATGGAAATTGTGTTTATAACTGGTCTTTGTGTTGCCCCAGTGGAGGAAAGCCTTATTTGAGTGGTCGTTTTTCATATGGAGATAATTATACATGTTGTAATGGTGAAGTATTTGAAGGTAAAGGGCTAGATGGATCAGATTTATGTTGTACCACTCCGGGAACTGAACCCGTTTGTTACAAGTACGATGAAAACAATGTGTGTATAGGCTATATTTGTTGTCCAAAAGATACAACCCCATATTGTTTATCTCGACATGGGCCGGAGTGTGATGGTGGAAGTTGGTCTTGGGGATGTTGTGCTGGTGAAGTGACCCCTGGGGGTAGTTGGTCTCCTGACACATGTAATCAATGATTTTTATATTTTTGTGTAGGTGAAATTGTTGTGAATTATCAAACGAGAATATAGGAAAAATGTTTTGTTCAAATCCCCGTCAAAAAGATGGGGATTTTTTTAAGATTTTATGCTTGCAATTTATGAAAAAAAGTTGTATAAAATTGCCATCAATTTTTGAAAGGAAAAACATGTCTAAAACAAAAATGCTTGATGCAAACGAAGCCGCTGCTACAGTGGCATATAAATTGAACGAACTTTCCATTATTTATCCGATTACGCCATCTTCTCCAATGGGCGAATGGGCGGACGCTTGGGCGGCCGGTAAACAACAAAACATTTGGGGCAAAGTGCCGCAAGTTTTGGAAATGCAATCTGAAGCTGGAGCTATCGGTGCCGTGCATGGGGCTTTGCAAGCTGGATCTATGACCACAACTTATACCGCCAGCCAAGGTTTGTTGTTGATGATTCCGAATATGTACAAGATTGCTGGCGAATTGTTGCCATTTGTGATGCATGTGGCGGCTCGTACTGTTGCAGGACATGCTTTGTCCATTTTTGGTGATCACTCGGATGTGATGGCTTGCCGTCAAACGGGATTTGCAATGTTGGCTTCCAACTCGGTTCAGGAAGCACATGATTTGGCCGCGGTGGCGCAAATGTCCACATATTTGTCACGCATTCCGTTCTTGCATTTCTTTGATGGATTCCGCACATCCCACGAAATCAACAAAATCAATATGATGAGTGATGATGATTTGAAGGCTTTGATGGCGGATATTCCAACAGACTTTACAGGTAAGAACGCTTTGACGCCGGATCATCCAAAGGTTCGTGGTACAGCTCAGAATCCGGATGTATTCTTCCAAATTAAAGAAGCTGCAAACAAGTATTATCAGGCTTGCCCAGAAATCGTTGAAAAATGTATGCGCAAGTTTGAAGAAGTCACTGGCCGTGCTTATCATATTGTGGATTATGTTGGCGCCAAAGATGCTGAACATGTTGTGGTTGCTATGGGTTCCGGTGTAGAAACATTATCTGAAACAGTAAAAGCCTTGAATGCCAATGGTGGTAAATATGGTGTTGTGGCGGTACATTTGTATCGTCCGTTCCCATCCAAAGCATTTGTGGCGGCTTTGCCTGAATCCGTGAAATATGTGACAGTATTAGACAGAACAAAAGAAGCTGGTTCCGTTGGTGAACCTTTGTACTTGGATGTTGTATCCGCTTTGGCCGAAGGGGCTGTCAATGGCCGCGCTATGCCAAAAGTGTTGGGTGGCCGTTATGGAATTTCCTCCAAAGAATTCACGCCCGCTATGGCAAAAGCTGTGTTTGAAAACGTGGAAAAGAATCACTTCACCGTTGGTATCAATGATGATGTGACAAATGGATCTTTGGATTATGATGCCACTTGGAATTTACCAGCCCAAGACCTCAGTCGTTGTATCTTCTTTGGTTTGGGTTCTGATGGTACTGTTGGTGCAAATAAGAACTCTATCAAAATTATTGCAGATGCCGATGATATGTATGGGCAAGCATACTTTGTGTATGATTCCAAAAAGTCGGGTGCGATGACAACATCTCACTTGCGCTTTGGTAAGAGCCCGATTAAGGCGCCGTATTTGATTACATCCGCTGACTTTGTGGCTTGTCACCATGAACCATTCTTGCATAAGATTGATTTGTTGGCGGTGGCTGCACCAAATTCTGTGTTCTTGTTGAATACACAAACCCCTGCCGATCAAGTATGGGACAGTTTACCGATTGAGGTGCAACAAGAGATCATTGATAAGAAGATTAAAATGTATGCCATTGATGCGGTGGATGTGGCCGGTAAGACAGGCATGGGTCGCAGAATCAACACAATCATGCAGGCTTGTTTCTTTGCTATTTCCGGCGTGTTGCCAAAGGATGTGGCAATTGAAAAGATTAAAGCAGCCATTACAAAAACCTATATGAAAAAAGGTCAAGAAGTGGTGGATGCTAACATCAAGGCCGTGGATGCCAGTTTGGAGCATTTGTATGAAGTGAAGATCGGAGAAGCAAACTCCAAGATTCATCGTCAACCGGGTGTACCAACGACTGCGCCAGAGTTGATTCGTAATGTGACGGGTAAAATCATTGAAGAAAAAGGAAATGAATTACCTGTCTCCGCGTTTGAATGGACTGTGGATGGGACGTGGCCAAGCGATACCGCTCGCTATGAAAAACGCCGTGTGGCAACGGAGATTCCTTGCTGGGATCCAGAAACATGTATCCAATGCGGTAAATGTGTGTCTGTGTGTCCACATGCCGCTATTCGTGCAAAAGTGGCTAAACCAGAAACATTGGCAAATGCGCCGGAGGGCTTTAAGTCCTCGGATTATAAGACACCTGATTTTGCCGGTAACAAGTTTATTGTTCAGGTAGCTCCAGAAGATTGCACAGGGTGTTCTTTGTGTACGCAGGTTTGCCCAATGAAAGCGAAAAACACGCTTGTTATGGAGCCAATTGAAAAGCATATTGATCAAGAAATCAAGAACTTTGACTTCTTTATGCAATTGCCAGATGCGGATCGCAGCAAGTTGAATCCAAAAGCGGTGAAGAGTGTAGCACTCATGCGTCCATTGTTTGAATTCTCTGGCGCTTGCGCTGGGTGTGGCGAAACGCCGTATGTCAAGATGATGACGCAGCTCTTTGGTGATCGTTTGTTGGTGGCCAATGCAACAGGTTGTTCCTCCATCTATGGCGGTAACTTACCGACAACACCGTATGCACAAAATGAAGAAGGCAGAGGCCCCGCTTGGGCAAACAGTTTGTTTGAAGACAATGCTGAGTTTGGTTTAGGTATGCGTACTTCGGTTGATTCCAAAATTGAATTTGCAATTCAGTTATTGGGCGAATTGAAAGACCAAGTTGGTGCCGAATTGGCTGACAGTATTTTAAATGCCGATCAAACAACAGAGGAAGGTATTGCCGCTCAACGTGATCGTGTGAAAGCGTTGAAAGAAAAATTGGCAACCTTGTCTGGTGATCGTGTGAAATTGATGAGCGAACATGCCGACTATCTCGTTAAAAAATCCGTGTGGATTTTGGGCGGTGACGGTTGGGCCTATGATATCGGCTATGGTGGTTTAGATCACGCTTTGTACTCTGGCAAGAATGTGAACATTATGGTCATGGATACCGAGGTTTATTCCAACACTGGTGGACAACGTTCTAAAGCAACACCGATTGGTGCGTCCGCTAAGTTTGCCGTGTCGGGCAGCAGCTTGCCACGCAAAGACTTGGGCGCCATTGCCATGAGTTCGGGCGAAGTTTATGTGGCAAGCATTTCCTTGGGTGCTAATGATGCTCAAGCTTTGAAAGCCATGAACGAAGCCGAATCCTTTAATGGACCAAGCTTGATCATTGCTTACAGCCACTGTATCAACCATGGGTATGATATCGGTAAGGAAGGATTGAACCATCAACAATTGGCGGTGAAATCCGGCTTGTGGCCATTGTATCGTTTTGATCCGCGCCTGAAAGCGGAAGGTAAAAATCCATTCCAGTTAGATAGTAAGCCAAGCATTCCTGTCGCCGATTTTATGGCCACAGAAACACGCTTTAAGTATGTGAAACAACAAGATCCGGAACACTATGAGGAATTGTTGAAACAGGCTCAAAAGCAAGTGGATGACCGTTGGGCATACTACAAACAACTGGCCGGGGAAGAAAAATAAATCTTTCCGATAATAAATAAAAGCCCTGAGTAATCGGGGCTTTTTTTGTTGCTATTTAAAAATGGATGACATATAATGACTTTGGATTGGGTGATTCCCGATCTAAGGTCTCGAAAGCCTTTCAGATAGCGTCCAAGGACGAAAAATTCCAATCACGTGGTTGGAAGGTGACAAAATAAAGGTGTTAACACCGAAATATGTCGCACTATTCTATCTGATAGTTTTCGAGCTTCCAACCGCCTCTCATCAAGGCGAGTTTTATTTTTAAAAAAGGAGCTTTTATGAACAAAGTATTATTATTTGGAACAGCGCTTTTAATGGCAACAAGTGTTTTGGCCTTTGGTGGAGGTGGGAAAAGTCGTAAGAGCTCCGTATATCGCGGAGTAGGAGTGGACTCTGTTGATGTGCATATTAATGGAAAAGGTGGTGCTTGTGCTGCTGGTGTGTTAGAGGATAGATTTGGAAAATGTACGGTTTGTGCCAATGGTAATGTGTATTTGTCATACGAAGAAGATCCATGTGGTACGGAAACAAGTGTAACAGGTTGTGTAAGTAATGTACAATGTGGAGAAAATGAATATTGCAATTTGACAGGTAGTAATTGTGAACAGCCAGATACAGGCGTGTGTTCTCCATTAAATGAGAATGATATTAAAACAACTTTTGATGATGGTTGTATAATTAGCCAAGATTCTTTTTCCTATTGGGCTGCTGAAAATTGGTGTGCTGCTAGGGGAAAACAGTTGATTGGCTTAGAAGATATTGGTATTGATCCTTCCAGTGTTAGTGGTGTCATTATCAATGGTGAAACGTGTCAAGAAAGTTCTGGATGTCATTTAGATTGGCAACCAGTTTTGGATAAGATAAGTTATAATTGGTTTTGGGTAAATGATGGTATAGATATCTGTAAGAGTGTTTATGTGCGCACTTTTGATAAATATATTGGCCCAAGAGATGGCCGACAGGGTGGACAAGGCATGAATGCTCCTGCATTGTGTAAGTAACCCGATAGTCCTCATGAAAAGCCCGAGATTATCTCGGGCTTTTTTGTTGCTATTTAAAAATGGATGACATATAATGACTTTAAGTTATCAGGGCGAGTTTTATTTTTAAAAAAGGAGTTTTTATGAATAAAATATTATTATTTGGAACAGCACTTTTAATGGCAACAAGTGTTTTGGCCTTTGGTGGTGGCGGGAAAAGTCGTAAGAGCTCCGTATATCGCGGAGTAGGAGTGGACTCTGTTGATGTGCGTATCAATGGAAAAGGTGGCGCTTGTGCCGCTGGCGTGTTAGAGGATAGATTTGGAAAATGTACGGTTTGTGCCAATGGTAATGTGTATTTGTCATACAAAGAAGATCCATGTGGTACGGAAACAATTTTTGATGGTTGTAAGAGTAATGAGGATTGTAATGAGGGCGAATACTGTAATTTGGATGGATCAAATTGTGAACAACCAAATACAGGAACCTGTACCGCTATCGGAGATGTGCTTGGCCCTGTTAATATAGAAGGATTAGGGGAAGTCATTAACAAATATGAACGGATGAGTTGGTGGTCTGCGGATAATTGGTGCAAAGCACAGGGTAAATCTTTAATAGATGTGGCCGAGTTTAATTGTTATCAGAGTGATACTTCAACACTAGTTACTGGTGGTTCCGGTATATACTCTTCTTGTTGTGTATCTGGTCAAAGTGCAGGGCCTTGGTATAATTATTGGGAAAATTGTTATCAATGTGAGAATAAAACTATTTTGCCAGAGCATGAAGATTTCGTATATTCTCATTATAGTGCTGTGATTATTGCTCTGAGGCAAAATTTTGGACCAGTTAGTTTTTGGACCAGCTCTAATTACTCAGCTGATAATTCCTGTGCAATGTTTAATGTGTCGGCTAATAACAGTGATGTGGGTAATTTTTCTCGTCCTAAATCAAATGGACCATTTATTACACCATTGTGTAGGTAAAAGTAATTTTTAAAAATGGAAAAGTAGTACAAAAAATTAGGGGATAAAAATGTTAAAAATGCCAGCAAAAATTGAATCGGATCGCATTGTTTTAGTGCGGCCTTATCCCGCCTCTGTTGAGTTGTCCAAAGAAATGTTTGAAAAAATTGATTTGTCTCGCAAGACTTTACGCGATTGGTTGCCGTGGGTGGATGGCGTTAAAACGCCGGAGGATAGATTGCCGTGGTTGACGAATCAAACACAAACTTGGGATAAAGGTGAAGGTTTTGCTTATTTAATTCGCAATAAAAAAACAAAAGCTCTTTTGGGGTGTGTTGATTTGATGGATTACAGTGAAAAACATAAGTCTGCCGAAATTGGGTATTGGCTTAGCGATGACGCTGTTGGACATGGTTATATGTCAGAGGCTGTGAGTGCTTTGGAAAATACCGCATTTAAGAAAGGTGTCAATCGGATTATGATTGGTTGTGATGTCGAAAATGTGCGCTCAATAAATGTGCCAAAGCGGTGCGGTTATCGTTTGGAGGGTGTGCTGCGTTCGAATATCTGGGACAAGCGGTGGCAGTCTTTTCGCGATACTCAAATATGGTCAAAATTGAGGTCAGAGTGGCAGGCCGAACAGAAAAAATAAAAAGTCCTTGCAATTCGTTTAAAAATGTGTATAATAAACACTACAACCGGCCTGGATAGCTCAGTTGGTAGAGCAAGGGACTGAAAATCCCTGTGTCGGCGGTCCGATTCCGTCTCCAGGCACCATTTATTATAGCCCTCTTTCAAATGAGGGCTTTTCTTTTGGTAGTGCTCGTTATAAAGCACAACATATTCAAAAATTTGACTTTTTCACCAATATGTGATATAATAGGAGTTGCCGATTAAAGGAAAGGAGAAATAAAATGCCAGGATATACATTAACAGGGGGTTATAAGTTAGAAAGAGTTCGTCAAGTAGGAAAAACTCAGACAGCTATTTGGGGAGAAAAATATAGAAGCGACCGTCACGAAATAGTTGTTAGCGGTATTCCCGCTGACGTTGACCTTAGTGGTAATGTAGAAATGACAACATGGAATATGAGTGGTTCCGAAAAGAAAGATGAGTCTAAACCAGATCACATGGTGATTCGCAAAGTGGATGAGAAGGGGGAAACAGTTCCCAATTCATACGTCAAGTTGTTTAGAGGACAAGATGGAACCTATAGACGTCAAACGGAAGAAGAAGAGCGGATAACCGAAGAGCAAAATATGGGACTTATTAGAACTGCGGCAGAGATGGTTAAAGCAAATAAACGCTAAAATTCGTTTGCTGAAAAAATCAATTTAGGTTTTATGTATCATTATAAATCGCCCTTTTCGGGCGATTTTTTTTGTTTTCTAAATAATTCGTTTATAATAGGGTAAATTGATTTCTGATAATAAATCAAAAAAAGGTGTTGCAATTTGTTTTTTTCTATTTTATTCTATAAAAGTGGTGATTTAAGGAGCTTAGATGACAAAACCGCTTATTGAACAGGAAAAGAATTTTAACATCTTACAAAATGAGTCCGGAAAGTTGATGATTTTGATCAGGGCGCGTTTGGAAGATGCGGATCGCCCAAAACTTGTTTACAATGGGGGCGAACATGCTTTGTTGTATCGCAATGATCATAACACAGTTGTGTTGGATTATATTCACCCTGCTATACGAAAGGCCTTGCGCCTAAAAACACAGATATTAATTGTAGAAACAAATAATGGCTCTGTTGTTCGTGAATATGTATGTGATGTGATGTATTTAAAGAGTGTTGCGGTTCCCAAAAATCTTGTTACGATTTGAGGGGATTTTTTATTTTTTCTATACACTGGCAATAATTTTAAATATTCCTTGTTCTATGGGAGCAGGGCTAGCAGTTGGAACAATAACAGGTTGAACGCCTAGTACATGGGCAAAGGCTGGTCCATTAAGACAGGATGCTAAAAATTTATTGACTTCATTTTCTGGGCCTTGCACCATAATTTCCACGGAACCATCCGAGCTATTGCGAACCCATCCCGATAAATTTAATTTTATGGCAATATCTTCAGCCCATCGGCGAAATCCGATACCTTGAACACGGCCGATGACTTTAATGTGGCGTGTAATCATTTAGAGCTTAAGGCCTTCAATAAAGAATCTGCTAATTGTTGTTTGAATTGATCTTGTGCAGATTTCTTTTGGTTTGAGCCGGAAGCGGCCTGAGTTGTTTGTTTTTTAGGTTGCGTTTCCTTTTTATCTGTTGCTTTTGATGTCGTGGTCGTTCCTAGAACATTTTGACATAATTGTCCTCTGTTCAATGATAAATTATTTGTCGAAGAATTATTCTTTGTCCATTTATTCAAGCCTTTTTCTAATAAGCTGACTGCTGCCTGTGTGGCATCCACTTGAGAGGTCAATTTATTAAAGGGGCCGGTGATATGGATAAGTTTGGATAAAGACAAAACTTCATCTAACTTTCCTTCAAACGGTAAAGAAGGATAGGCGTTGATATTCACTGTTTGTTCCGCCAGGTTAATAGTTCCCCCAGCGACGATGTTCAAAACATTTGTTTCTAACGCAATTTGATCCTGGCCTATAATAACTCCCTGTTTGATATTCAAATTTGCTGCCGCACAGGTAATTGTTATCTTTTCATCAGAAGAATTGAGAGCAGAATTTTTGCGCTTTCTATAGGTCGTTAACGTTTTTGCAAGGTTAATAAACCATGGATTTAAGATTCGTCCTTGTTGTGTTTGTGCAGTTATATGACCCTTTAAATTTTTCAAAATACTTGTTTTTGTATCGCCTTTGGAGGCTAGCTCTATTTTAGAATTAAGAATCAGATTTTGAACTTGTTGCCCAACTGGACGGATGCCGTCTAGATTTAATTTATTCGTGGCTAGCACCATTTCAATTTGTTGAGTGGCGGCTTTTGCCGAGAGGGCGCCCGTTAAATTGCCTTCAAGTAATCTTGCTTCGAACGGGGCTTGCAAAAGTCCTTGCTTTAAGGTGGGCTTTGCTGAAATGCTAATCAACCCTGTCAGCATATCTGTCGCTTGCAGGTGTTTAATTTGAACGCTTGTCGTGGCTGTGAATTTATTAAGCAAATCCCAGGGGATAGTTGTTTCGGTGGCGCCTTTTTTCGTTGCTGTATTTGCTGCAGTGGTTGATTGCTCTGACAAGAAGAAATCACGATAATCCAGATACTCGGATGTCATATCTAATTGCAGAGTATAAGGTTGTTTTTTCCATGAAAAATCTCCAGATAATTGAATATCAGAGCGATTGGCTTCTATATTTAATTTTGTTGCTTTAACGCTGTTTTGGGTTAGGGTGAAATCTCCTTTTAACGCCATCGGAGCAACTTTCCATAACTTGCTTGTTTTACTGTCTAATAAACGTGCGTTTGCTGTTAAACTAAGCGTTGGATTTTTAAGCAAATTACGTAATGTTCCATGAGCGGTAAAAGAGAAATCTTTTTGAGCATTGATATCAAAATTTGCTTGTTTTATATCCAGCTTTTTTTGGTCTCCGCTGAATTGCAAGTTAAGTTGTCCGGCTTGAGAAGGAATAAGCGGATGGGATATTTTGAAAAAATTGAGGGAATTTTTGAGGTTGGTACTACTCAAAGAGATAACCGCTTGTATATTTGAAGGTTGTTTTAAATTAGTGACCTTACCATTAACAGATAAATTAAATAATTTTGATGTTATTTTTAAATCTATTGGAAAGGTATTTTTCATATTTAAAAATTCAAAAACAGGGCTTGTATTCAAGCTGATATTGATTGCTTGATTTTCATAAACAAAATCACCGCTTAAGATATGTAATTGTTTCAGCTGTAATTTATTGGCAGCAAGTTTTTGTGTTTTTTTATCTTTGGTATATGCCACATTGAGTGTTTTAATATCAATAAGATTCAACTGAATATTGTCGGACTTGATCTTTTGTTGATTAGTTTGTGAAGCGGTCTTTGTCTGTTGCGAGGAAGAAGTTCCCGTTGTTTTAATTTCCCAGTTATTTGTATCCTTTTCTTGAATTAAATTCAAATTAGCAGAATCGATGCTAATTCTATGGATATTGATTTGCGAATTCAGTAATGGAATCAATTCCAATTCAGCAGACATTTTTTGTACGTCTAATAATGGTTTTTCTTCTTGGAAAGGTTCGTTATTTAAAATCTTAAAGCCAGAAATGGAAATTGTCGGAATGAATGACAGCTGGGTTGTCATCTCTTGAATTTGAACGGGATGTTTTAACAATTCTGTCAATTTGGTTTCTGCCAAATTTTTATAATGATTTAAATCAAATGTCCACAAGAAAATTCCAATAGCACTAACAGCTAGAAGTACCAATAATAATAAAGTTAAAAAGAGAGTTTTTAAAAGTTTCATTGTTCCTCCTTTTTCAAAAAATTAAAGGGATTTTTTTGTTCTTTTTCATCAAATCCCAGCAAGTGAAATGTCTCTTTAATATGTGGGGGTAGTTCCGCCGTTACGCAAATAGTTTTCCCAGACTTGGGATTTTTGATTTCGATTGCGCGGGCGTGTAAATGTAGTCCCTTTCCCATATTTGTCAGACTTTTCTTGCCATACTTATCATCACCCAGAATAGGTGTTTTTAAAATTTCTGTCAAGTGGACACGTAGTTGATGCGTGCGACCCGTTAAAGGGCTAAGGGCTAGCCATGATGCTTTTTGCCCGGCATTATCAATGACTTTGTAAACAGAAATTGCTTTTTCTCCGTGTTCAAAATCTACAACAACTTTATCTTGAGCTTTCCTTAAAGGGGCATCTATTTTGCCGGATGGCAATGGTGGTTTGCCGGATACAACAGCCCAATAAACTTTATGAACATCGCGTGTTTTAAATAAATTCGTCAATTTGGCGGCAATATTTGTAGAGCGTGCTAGAACCAAAACGCCCGAAGTTTCTTTATCCAAACGATGAACCAAATGAGGCTTTTCATCTTTGTCGAAACGCAAAGCGTCTAGCAGGCCATCAATATGACGTGTTGTTTTGCTGCCGCCTTGAACGGCCAAGCCCGCGGGCTTATTTAAAATGATTATTTCATTATCTTTATAGATGACCATTTTTTGCATCATTTGAATGTCTTTTTTGGATAACGACATCGGTGTATCATCACGTTTAGGCGTATCCAGAGGGGGAATACGAATTTCATCGCCCACATGCACGTGTGTGCCGGCCGTTGTTTTTGCCTTGTTTAATTTGATATTTTTATTTTTAATCAGACGCTCTAACATGCCATGTTTTAGATCGGGATAGTGACGCAAAAACCAACGATCCAAACGGATGTCGTCATCTTTTTCGTTAACAATAGCAAATTCAACCGATGTCATGCGATCCCCTTTTTCGTTAAGCATACCGAAAATGGGGGTAAAATGCAAGAGTTATGAACTATTTTTTTAATTTTTTACGCAAATTATTCCAGTAATCTAAGCGTTTTTGAATCTCACGCTCAAAACCACGCTCTGCCGGATGATAAAAAGTGTGATGTCCAATTTCATCCGGGAAGTATTCTTGTCCGGAAAAGCCATCCTTTGTGTCAGGGTCGTATTGATATCCTTTGGAATAACCAATATCTGCCATCAATTTTGTCGGGGCATTTAAAATATGTTTGGGTGGCATCAATGAATCTGTTTCTTTTGCGGTTTTAACAGCATTTCCCCAAGCGCGATAAACACTGATGGATTTAGGTGCGGTTGCTAAATACACAACCAAGCCTGCCACAGCCAAATCTCCTTCGGGAGAGCCCAGCCGTTCATAGCTGTTCCAAGCATTGATGGCTTGCACCAAAGCTTGCGGATCGGCCAAGCCGATATCTTCAGATGCAAAGCGGGTAAGACGACGCAAAATATATTTCATATCTTCGCCTGCGGTTACCATGCGTGCCAACCAATAAAGGCCTGCATCCGGATCAGATCCACGCAATGATTTATGCAGGGCAGAAATTAAATTGTAGTGGCCTTCGCGGTCTTTATCGTAATTAGGTAGGCGCTTTTGAAGTAATTTTTCCAGTTCGTCTTTATCCAAAATTTCATCTTGTATGGCATATTGGTAAACGGCCTCAATCAAGTTGATGAAATAGCGGCCATCTCCGTCCGCCAGGGCACATAAATATTCACGTCCGACATCATCCAAAGGAAGAGGTTTTTGCATAATTTTTTCGGCACGTTTAGCAAGTTCCGTCAATGCTTTATCATCAAGGCGATTCAATACAAAAACTTTACAACGGGAAAGCAAAGCGCCGTTTAGTTCAAAACTGGGGTTTTCAGTTGTGGCACCGACCAAGATAATAGTGCCGTCTTCTACATAAGGTAAAAAACCATCTTGTTGAGCCCGATTGAAACGATGGATTTCGTCCACAAATAACAATGTACCTTGACCAGATAAACGGCGTTTTTTTGCTTCGTCAAACACTTTCCGTAGGTCGGCTACTCCAGAAAAAACAGCGGATAGTTGTTCAAAGTGAAGGTTCGTTTGTTCCGCCAAAATGCGAGCAATGGTTGTTTTACCACAACCCGGGGGGCCCCACAAAATGAAGCTTGATAGATTTTGATTTTGCAGCATTCGAGCCAAGGGCCCTTTATCCCCAAGCAAATGCGACTGTCCGACCACCTCATCCAATTTGGCGGGACGCATTTTGTCAGCAAGTGGCTTGTGAGCCAAAGTTTCAAATAAAGATACCATACTGAAATTATAACAAATTTATATAAAAAAGACAACTTATTAAACAATGGACTTGCTTATTTTTTTTGATTTTGGTACATTAAGGGCAGATAGGGAGGACTCAATATGAAAACAGTGTTAAGTTTATTAGTTTTAGGATTGTCTAGTATTGCAATGGCGTCGGAAACAACGGTTCCGGTATCCGCTCAGACGGGTATGAATGTGACTATTTATAATGAAAATCGGGCTTTGATTAAAGATAAACGCCAAGTTGATTTAACTGCCGGTATTAATGAATTGGCTTTCCGTGGGGTTTCGGCAAACATGATGCCTCAGACGGCCTTGCTAAAAGGGGATGGAATTTCGACCCGTGAGCAAAATTTTAATTTTGATTTGTTGACAAGGAATGCTTTGTTACAAAAATCTGTTGGTCGACAAGTGACTGTTGAGTATATTGATCCAGCAACGGGAAAAACGCATCAAGAAAAAGCCGAAATTTTAGCTTTTAATGACGGGCATCCTGTCTTGAAAATTGGAAATAAAATTGAAACGGATTATCCGGGACGAGTGATTTTTGATTCAGTTCCAGAAAATTTGCGAGCGCAACCAACTTTGGCAATTACTTTGGTGTCCAAAAAGGCAGGTGCTGATTCGTTAGAGTTAGATTATTTGACCACAGGACTTTCTTGGAAAGCGGATTATGTGGCAAAGTTAAATGCCGATGAAACCAAAATGAATTTGAATGGTTTTGTCACATTAACAAATAATTCCGGTGCCGATTATAAACAAGCTTTATTACAATTGGTCGCGGGGGATGTGAATGTTGTATCCGAGTATATGGAGCGGCCACGGATGTTGTTGGCTAAATCTGCTAATGCTTTGGATATGGTCGCTGATGGTATGGAAGCAGAAGCGTTGACTGATTTCTATATTTATACGGTGCCGCATAAAACCGACTTGTTATCTAATCAAACAAAACAGGTAGCTTTGTTATCTGTGGCGGATGTTGGCGTGAAAAAAACTTATGAGCTCAATCGTCCTTTCAGTGTGCATCAAACTGAAAGAAAAAACATGAAGCCGGATATTTATGTATCTTTCTTAAATACACCACAAAATGGCTTGGGAAAACCTTTGCCAAAGGGCACAATTCGTATGTATAAGGAAGATTCAAAGGAGAATATGCAATTTATTGGTGAAGATCGGATCCAACATATTGCAGATGGAGAAAATGTTCGTTTAAGATTGGGAACTTCATTTAATTTGACCGCGGATATGAAACGAACCGCCTTGAATAAAATTTCTGAAAAAACGCAGATAGCTTCTTATGAAGTTGTGTTTAAAAACGGATCGGATGAAAATGCTGAGATTGAATTGACACTCGGTTTCCCAGATGATTTTAAGTTGTTAGATCAAAGTCAAAAAGGAGAGCGTGTAACTTCTAATACTATAATGTGGGCAGTATCTGTTCCAGCAAAAGGGGAAGCAAGGTTGACTTATAAAGTGCAATATTAAGGGGGGGGCGATGGATACGGTAAAGCGTTCTTATACAATCGGTGAGGAAATTTGGCATTGTGTTATCCACGGAATAGGAATCATTTTATCTATCGCCGCTTTGGTCATTTTGGCGGCTTTATCTGCCATTAAGGGAAATGCTTGGACTGTTGTTTCCACAGTTATTTTTGGGGTGAGCATGGTGTTGTTATATTCGGCATCAACTTTATATCATGCTGTGCCAAATGAACATGCTAAAAAGGTTTTAAAAAAATTTGATCATATTGCAATTTATTATTTGATTGCGGGAACTTATACTCCTTTTACATTGGTGACTTTGCATGGAGCATTAGGTTGGACAATTTTTGGTATTATTTGGGGATTAGCTATTTTAGGAACGATCTTAAAACTAACCTTAAGCGGTTCGGGGACAAAATTGTGGTCGATAGGCCTTTATTTATTAATGGGATGGTTGGTCATTTTTGCCTCTAAACGGGTGTTTCAAGAACTGCCCAGTATCGCTTTAACTTTTTTAATTTTAGGTGGCCTTTGTTATACTTTGGGCATTATATTTTATGTGATGAAAAGTAAAAAATATACGCACGCTATTTGGCACTTTATGGTGTTGGCAGGAACAGTTATGCACTTTTTCGCGGTATTGTTCGGGTGCGTATTAAATTGATTTTACTCTTTTATAAAGACGCTTTTACCTTGATTACATAATGGGCAAACCCAATCATCCGGTAACTCTTCAAATGGAATATTACCATCATAAATATAGCCACAAATACTGCATTTCCAATGTGTCGGCGTATTGGTGGAAGGCGTTTTGCGCGCTTGATAAGAGGCATAGAGAAGAGGCTCTTGCATTGTCCCGGCTTCGCCCGCGATAACATCGCACAAAAAAACATGATGTCCGGATGTTGTAAATGTTTCCTTGACCTTTAGATACATGTAGGCAACGGAATCTTTGTAAACTGGTAAATCATGGTAAAGAATATGTTCCGTATTTTCCCATTTATTCGTATTACGGGAAGTGTGCATGCCAAATAATTCCATAATTTGATTAGGTGTATTTGCCGGCAAAACAGATAAAGTTAATTCTCCGGTTTTAAGGATATTTTCCATAGTGTAGGAGGCATTGTTCATTGAAACAATGACTTGTTGGGGATCTGCTTCTACGACCATAACAGAGTCAATACAACTGCCGATTAGATGGTTTTGGTCGTCTTTTGCACCGGTTAAATAAACTCCGTGCGAAATTTTAAATAAAGCTTGCAAGTCCATGGCGATTCTCCTTTTCATGTATCAATATAATTTGGAATTTATTTCAATGCAACCTTTGTCACAAACTTTTACAAGAAAAATAACTTGCTTTTTGATTTTTTCTTGGGTATGATACTATCCTTAGATAAACGAGGAAAGGAGCTCATATGAAAAAAGCAGAAAGCGTTAAGGAATTCGTAGAACGTGTTGATCAGGCAAAAAAGAAAAATCCAAAGGATTTGTCTTCGGATCAGGACTTGACTATTGCAATTATGAATTTGATTTCTATTGAAGAGCATTTAATTTTTTCTGGAGCTAAAACAGGTAAAAATTCGTTTTATGATATGGTTCAAGATGTGCGGGAATTGCGCAAGAATTTAATGCAAAAGATTATTCCGAGTTACGAAGGAGAAGTTTGGTGTATTTCTAAACACTTATTGGCGACAGCTATGCGTTTAATGGAAGTTGGAACTAAACAACAATCCATGGGTAATAAGGAAGAGGCTTATCAATTATTCAATAATGCATATGACCTGTATTGCCTTTTCTGGGGATTGAATATGAATTTAGTCGATGCCAAAGATATTCAATGGAAGCCCGATGATTTGGACGCTGTGAAGAAGGAAGTCGAAGCTTTAAAGGTTGCGGCGCCTGTTAAAAAAGAAGCGGAAGCCCCTGTTAGTAATTCTTTGTTCGGCCGGTTGAAATCCGTAGTGCGTAAAGCCGTGGATTGTTGCATTGAGTAGTTTCATGTATAGGGTTTTATTCTCTATTTGGATCGTGTTTTGTTCCTGCTTGAGCTTTAGTAAAGGTGTTCAGGCGCTGTCGATTAATGAGTTAAAACCAGACCAAATTTATGTGTTCACACGGCAAGGTTGTATACATTGTGAGGCTGCCAAACGGGATCTGACCCGCAAATATCCGAATCTCAAAATACAGTGGCGGGATGTCACTTCTCGTTATAATTTGGATTTGGCTCTTGCTTGTGTTGCAAAATTTAAGCTGAATAAATCCCAGTTTGGCACACCTTTGTTCTGTATGGGCGATCATTATATTCTTGGTTGGAGTTCAGAAACACAAAAAGAATTTGATGAGTATGTTGTTGATTTTGTGAAAAATAATGAAGCAAAAAGTGATGACAAATGAGTTTGTTGGTTAAACAATTTATCAAACCCCCGTTAAGAAATAATAATTATATTGTTGCAGATGATGAAAAAAAGACAGCTGTTTTAATTGATTGTTCGTCTCCGGATGATGAAATAATGAACTGGGTCAAAAAAAACAATCTGAAATTAGAATATATTTTAATTACACATGCACATTTTGACCATATTTTGGGTGTGAATTATTATTTAAATAAATATGGATTAAAGGCTTTTTGTTATGAAAAGGATGCCGCCCTTGTTGAACGCGTCAATGAATATATAAATATGCTGCATTTTCAAGAGGTTGAACAACCGCAATTGAATTTTTTTGATTTAACATCAAAGTTTAAAGTTGGTGGTTATCCTATAGAGATTATTGAAACGCCGGGCCATACGATGGGTGGTGTGTGTTATTTAATAGATAAGAATCTATTTTCGGGAGATACTTTGTTTCAAGGAACTTGTGGTCGAACGGATTTGCGGGAAAGTGACGAAAACGCAATGCGGGAAAGTTTATCAAAATTATTTAAAAAATTGCCGGATGCAACTCCTGTGTATCCAGGACATGGAGCTCCTACTACAATCGGGCAAGAGAGAAATCTTTATTGAAGGAAATGGTTTTGTAAGTCATCTTTTTGACTTTTGGACGTTTTTATGTTATAATAACTCCCATGAAAAAGCCAGAATTATTAGCGCCTGCGGGTGATTTAGAAGCCGGATATGCTGCCCTTTATTTTGGGGCAGATGCTGTTTATTTAGGCCTTAAAAGTTTTTCGGCTAGAGCCGGGGCAACCAATTTCACACCGCAAGAGTTAAATGAATTTACCGCGTATGCGCACCATTTGAATCGCAAAGTTTATGTGACCGTGAATACCGTGATTCAAGAACGCGAATTGGATGCTTTATTGCAAACTTTGGATGTGTGTTCTGCGGCACATGTGGATGGCATTATTTTGCAAGATATGGGTGTGGCGCGCGTTATTAAAGAAAGCTATCCAGAATTAGTTTTGCATGCCAGCACGCAGATGGCTGTGCATAATAAAGAAGGGGCGTTGGCTTTAAAGAAACTTGGTTTTTCTCGTGTGGTATTGGCACGTGAATTGACTCAAAAGGAAATTGCTGAAATAGCCGCTATTCCTGGGTTGGAAACAGAAGCCTTTATTCATGGGGCTTTGTGTTATGCATATAGTGGGTTATGTTTGTTCTCATCCATGGTCGGTGGCCGTAGTGCCAATCGTGGCAAATGCCAATATCCGTGTCGCGCTTTGTTTCAAAAAGGCGATAAGGAAACACATTGTTTTTCCATGAAAGATATGGCGCTTGATGAGGCGATTTTGAAAATGCCTGTCACTTCTTTGAAGATTGAAGGCCGCAAGAAAAAAGCCCTGTATGTGGCCGCTGTGGTGGATTATTATCGTCAGATTTTGGACACAGGGCATGCTGATCCAAAGCGGGCAGAAAATATTAAGCAAATCTTTTCACGTGCCTGGACCACCTTTCATTTTAACGGCAAAAACAATGAGGTCATTGATCCTGATTTTGTGGGACATCGAGGCCTTGTCATCGGCAAAGTGGAAGCTGTTCTCGGGCGTCAGTTATGCTTTACGCCAACTCATCCTGTGGCGCGTTATGATGGTTTGCAAATAGACCTGCCAAATGATGAAAAACCATTTGGATTTTCTGTGCAGGAAATGACCATAAATCATAAGTCCGTGTTCGAGGCAAAGGCTGGTCAACATGTTCAGATTTTATTGCCGCCGCATAGCCCGTTTATGCCAAAGGGCGCTCCTGTTTATTTGGCTTCGTCCAGTCGCGTGAAAGGTGCTTATGATTTTGAAAAGCCAAAACCAGGGCAATATAAAACGCGTCCTGTGGTAGATGTGAAAGTTACTTTCGAAAAGGGAAAAGTTGTAGCTTCAGCTCAAGGTGTTTTAAAAACTTTAACGGGTGATTTTGCTTCGGCTGAAAATGTACAAAAAATGATTGATTCCACTATCAAGACCTTCCAAAAAGATAATGATTATGCATTTTCTGCGCAGGTTGAGGTGGAAAATAAAGCCGATATTTTTGTGCCGATTTCGGCATTAAATAATCTGCGCCGTGACTTATATAATGACATTGTGGTTGAAGCAAAACATGGCGTTTTACCCCTTACAACAACGCATAAAAAAGCAGATACAAAATGGCTTTTAAAAACAGATGATTTGCAAAAAATTGCTGAGTTAAATCCTGATGAGTTTTTTGAAATTATCATTCAAATAAGTCCAGAGTTTGATTTAGAAACTTTGAGAAAATTACCCAAAAACAAAGTGCGTTTGGCCTTGCCAACGGTGGTGCGTGAACCACAACAATATGCCAAGTTGATTCAAAAGGTATTAGCGGGAGGTTATCATAAATGGGAAATCGCCAACTGGTGGGGATTGGAAATGCTGCCGACCAAAGGAATCGATTTGACCTTTGATGCGCCATTTTACATGTTGAACCGAGAAAGCACACAATTTGCCAAAGAATTGGGAGCAGGAAGAATAACTTTGTCGGTGGAAGATACATTGGAAAATATGCAAGCTGTGGCAAAAACTTCGGCCCTTCCAATGACAATGGTCGTGTATCAAGATGTACCATTATTCATTAGTGCAAATTGCATAAAAAACGCTTGTAAAACTTGTGATAAATCAGCGTGTGTGATACCTCTTAAAAACGGAGGACAGACCTATTTTGCCGCTATTAAAAATTGCCAACTAACCCTTTATAGTGAACATGCTTTTTATATTGGGGAAGAACGCAAAGAAGTGGATGCGGATTTTTATCGAGTAGATTTTGTAAATCGCCCCTATACCGCAGCCAAAGTGCATGAATTATGGGATAAGATTAAATCTGGCACAAAAATAGCTGGCACTATGTCCGGCAATTCAAAACGTTCTATTTAATTTTGAACAGTTTGTTTTTTTTGACGTATAAAGCCATTGAGAGAGACTCCTCTTTTTCTATCATGAGCTTCTTGGAGTGTGTCCACAAAAGCCATTAAAAGATGAAGATCTTGGGATAAGATTTTGGCACTTCCTTGGTAACCGGAATTAGCATGCGCATTGGTATTGCTGTGGGTGAGCCAATCGTGAAATTCACTTTCTTTGAGGAGTAATGATCCGTCCGTTTGTTTTTTTGCAGATTTATCAGAAGCGACACCTTTTCCCCGGATATAAAATGAGTCAAAATGTGTGACTTGTTCAGGGCTTTGAGTATTATTTGGATGTTCTATGATAACATTATCTGTGGAAATTTCCGTTGGAAAATGCTTAGTTAAAAATGTTTCTAATTTTTTTTCTCGAGGGTAGGCCGCTAAAATTTGTTTGAATTGTTCGATACTTTGGTATGACCAAATAGCGCTCATAGCATCATCATAAGAAACGACATTTTTGTTTTTTTGAGGTGCGACAAAAGAAAGCGCATTTTTAAAATCTTGGTAAAGCTGTGTTGGGTTTTGTAAAGGATAGCCCATATGGTAAAGCCAACGATTTTGATCGTTATCGCTTAAAGCCGCCGGGTCAAAATCCGGTGCTAATATAGGATCAGGCATCAGTTTTGACGGGTGACGTGGCACATCTCTAAGTTGTTGATAAGAAATAAGTTGTTTGGCGTTGGAAATGTATCCCCAACGTTCTGCTAATATAAATCCCATATAATCTTTTTTTAAAAATTGTTTTAAAAGATTGGGCGAATTAACGGTATTTTGTTGAAATTTTTGAAATTCCGGTAATTGTTGAATATCGTTGGTATGATGTGCTAATAAATGCAAGAAAAGAACTCGGCGAACTTGTTCAATACTGCTCATGAGCGTGTTCAAAATGTGCTCTCTGGGCGGATCCAGCTCATATATCTTGCGACAAATATTTTCGGGGAAAAATTGTAAAACTTCTTGCTCGGATAAATTGCCCTGTAAACTAAGAGTCGCCAACATTTTTTGTATATGGTGATAAATGGATTTGTTTTTCAGAATTTTAGGATCAAGCATGCGTTGTGGGGCAAAGCTCAATATAACCCGGGCTTTTGTGGAATAAAAATCAAATGGTTCGTCATCTGAATAAAACCACGAAGTTCCATTCATTTTTATAGCGTCAATATGGGCTGGTAAAAATTGATTTGTTTGGGATAAATTATTCAGTTCGTCCAGTGTGTAAATGCCGTTTTCGGCGCCAAATTCTTGTTCGGCAGGTTTAATTTGGACAATAGGCTGTATCTGTTTAAAAGACGGACGACAAGTCATTTTCAATTCGCCCAGCACATGAGCGAGTATTTTGAGATCATCTGCAGAAAAATTTATTTTTTGAACCATTTAAATCCTGTGTAAATACGGGGAAATTATATCATAGAAATCGGAAAAAGTCAATTTTCCTTGATATCTTATGTTATAAAAAGTAAAGTTGAATTGAAAAAGGAAGGATGAAAAATGGCAGAATATTGTAATAAAAAAGTGGCTGTGATTTTTATAATTAAAAAAGGAAGTGATTACCTTTTCCAAAAGCGAACACATACAGGGGCCAAAGATGGATGGTATATGATGCCTGGCGGTCATGTGGATGAAGGTGAAAGTGTTGTGCATGCAGCAGTAAGGGAATTAAAAGAAGAGTTAGATATTGATGTATTGCCCGAAGATTTAAAATTTAGGCTTGTTAAACCGGAGAAAATGCATATTAGTTTTTTCTTTGAGGTTAAAAAGTATCAGGGTGAGATAAAAAATAATGAACCGGAAAAGCATGGAGATTTGAGATTTTTACCGGCGTCAAATTCAGAACTTTATCCATCCATTGCTCGAGAGATTGAAGCAATTGAAAACCAAGATGGTTTTTTGGAAATGGAATCTTATTGACAGGGATATAAAAATTTTGTATGCTGTTCCTTAAAAAAGGGATCAGATGCGCTTTGGTGATTTAAAATTATTTTTTTATTATGTTATCCCCACAATGTTTAGCACATTGATTTGGGGATCTTATTCTATTATTGATGCAATTTTCGTTGGACATAGTGCGGGAACAACCAGTTTAACAGCTTTGAATCTTAGTTATCCTATAGCAATGCTTTTCGCTGCAATCGGTAGTTTAACGGGTGTTGGTGCCGGTGTTTTGGTTGGTCAGTTGCGTGGGGCAAAAAAAGTGAAGGAAGCTGCTGATGTGTTTGGGGTGATGGTTGTCCTTCAAATGGTGTTTTGTGCTGTTTTGATCCCGATTATGTATTTTTGTTTTCCTTTTTTCCTCAGACAAATGGGGGCCAGTGGTTTGTTGTTTTCAGAAGCCAATATTTATGGACGATTGATATGTCTGGGCGCCGTGACTACAATGTTGTGTGCGGGATTGACTATTGTTATTCGAAATGATGGCCATCCCAGGTTTGCAATGATGTTGGATGTCACAGGATTATTATTAAATATTTTACTAGACTTTTTATTTGTTGTTCCTTTGAATTTAGGTTTAGTGGGAGCTGCGTGGGCAATTGTTATCGCAGAAACCGTCCAAACAATAGGAGGCGTTGCCTATTTCAAATTGAAAAAGTCCCATTTGCCAGTGACGGAAAGGTGTTTTAGATTCCATTGGGCGAATGTTGTAAAAATTATACGTGTTGGTATTCCCGCATTTGGGCTTTCATTGTCCATGATGGCTTTTTTATCCTTTCATAATTATCAAGCGCTGGTGTATGGCGGTGAAGATGGATTAGCGGCTTGTGCTGTTGTAAATGAGGTCGTGGCATTATTGTTGCTACTTATTTCTGGCTTAGCTCAGGGGGTTCAACCGCTTGTCTCCTATCTCCATGGTGCTCGTTCCTATTGGCGGCAAAATAGGATGGGAGTTAGAGGATATTGTATGGCCCTTATTATGGGATTGTTCTTTGTTTGTTTAATGTATGTGGGAGCAGATTGGTATCCGAGATTGTTTGATGTGCATGGAACGGCTGCCGAAGAAGCCACTATAGGATTGCGTATTTCCGCATGGTCATTTTTATTTATGGGTGTAATTCAGGTTGCGGCTGCTTATTATCAGGCAACGAATAAAATCTTTTATTCTTCTTTGTTGATTTATGGAGATACATTTTGTGTTTTGCCAATATGTTTGTTGATTTTGCCGATGTGGCTCGGTTTGGATGGTGTATGGTGGGCCTTGCCAGTGTCGCGTGTATTGTTATTTTTAATTTTGATGACAATGTGGGGAAAACGCTTATATGCTAAATTTAATAAGCGCCTCACGGCATGTGTGCAAAAGGTAGCGGTTGAATAGAAAAATGTTGTTTCTATAGACCTTTATTTTAGCTTGCACTGGACTTTTTTTAAAAAATTCAATATAATAAAGCAGATTAAAAAGGAAATAAAATGTTGATAATCTCGCATATAAGATTGCAGATGGGAAACCAACTTTTATTAGAGGATGCCTCCGCAGCGATTGCGGATGGTATAAAAATTGGTATTGTTGGAAAAAATGGATGTGGTAAATCAACATTATTTAAGGTGATTTTGGGACAATTAGATAATTTTTCTGGTGAAGTGGATATACCTAAAAATAAAAAGGTTGCCTATGTTGAACAAGAAATTCAAAATCTAGATGAATCCATTTTGCAATTTGTTTTGTCGCGTGATAAAGTTTTAATGAAATGGCGCCAAAAATTACAAAATGCTCAGCCGGAAGAACTGCCGGAAATTATGGAACAACTCAATTTTTTGCGTAGTGATTCGGCCGAAGCAAGGGTGGCGGAAATCTTGGCAGGCCTTGGTTTTTCTCAATCAGACTTAACTCGACCGGTGCACGATTTTTCTGGTGGATGGCGTATGCGATTAGCTTTAGCTGGAGCTTTGTTCCAATCTTCGGATTATTTGCTGTTGGATGAGCCGACTAACCATTTGGATTTGGAAGCTGTTTTATGGTTGGAAAATTATTTAAAGAAATATTCGGGAACTTTATTGATTATTAGTCATGATAAAGATTTATTGAATACAATATGTGATCATATCTTGCATTTTGAAGGTAAACAGTTGGTTTTGTATAAAGGTAATTTTGATACATATCAATCAACCTTTACTCAAAAACGGGAAAACCAATTAAAAATGGCCGAAAAACAAAAGGTCAAACGAGCCCATTTACAATCGTATATTGATCGTTTCCGGTATAAAGCGACTAAGGCAAAACAGGCACAAAGCCGTATCAAAATGTTGGCAAAGTTGAAGGATGAGCCTATTGTAGATTTGGAACCAACAGATGTTTTTTCTTTTCCTGAAACAGAGTTGTTGCCAGCCCCGTGTATGAAAATCCAAGAAGGTTCTTTTGCTTATGAAAAAGATATTCCAGTTTTGACAAAGCTGAATCTAAGCATTGGCAATAATGATCGAATTGCTTTGTTGGGGAAAAATGGAAACGGAAAATCAACTTTGGCAAAATTGATGGCTGGACAGCTTTCTTTGGATACTGGGCGTATTATTAAGTCTGCTAAATTTAAGGTTGGATTTTTTAATCAACATCAAAATGAAGAATTGCCTGAACGGGAAACACCCGTGTCATATTTGGCTCCGATGATGCCTGGTAAACGTGAGCCGGAGCTTCGGTCTTATGTGGCAAGATTTGGCTTGACAGCGGATAAAGCTATTACTCAGATTCGTTATTTGTCCGGTGGTGAAAAAGCCAGATTATTATTGGCCAAAATTTGTTTAAATAAGCCTCAAATTTTAATCTTAGATGAGCCCACAAACCATTTAGACATGCAGGGACGCGAAGCTTTGGCAGATGCCCTTAATGCCTATAACGGATCTGTCATTTTAATTACACATGATTTTCATATTTTGGAATCTGTGTGTGATACTTTGTGGATTGTGGATAATCATACTTGTAAAGAATTTGATGGTGATTTGGAAGATTATAAGAATCAATTGCTTGGACTAACGGTTAAAAAAGAATTGGTAAAAGTAGAAACAAAACCGGTTGTTAAAAAAGACAAAACGGAAAAATTGCCATACATAAAAAAACACCTAAAAGACTTGGAAAAGAAGGTTGAAACACTGCACTCAGAGCGGGATTTATTGATTCAATCCTTAATGCAGCCGGATCAAATTGATTTTGCAAATATCCAAAAGCAAATTAAAGAGTTGGAAATGCAAATTTCGGAAACGGAGAATGAGTGGACATTGTGGGCCGATAAACTGCCGTAGTCTGCGATATAGAAGTTTGTTTGAATTTTTAGTAAAAAAAGTATTGACAAATGAAATCAAAAGGCGTAGAATCCGTTTCCATGACAAAAAGTATGAATTTTTTTGCTTTTAATTTTAGCTTTTTTTGGTTTTGGACGAACCAGAAAGAGTTCTTTTTGTTGTAATTGATCAATAGATTTTTTAGTAACAGTAAGCGGCTCTTTCTTGTGAAAGAGCTTTTTTTAGTTTTAACGAAAGGGAAAATAAAAATAAAATGACAGATGGTACAAAAATTTTGAAAGCATTGCCGGTTTTACAGAAGATATGGAATACACCCACGCTTTCAGATTATTTTAAAGGAACGGTTGAGCCATTGGCTTATATGGATTCGGCTCCTGAAAAAAAGATGCTTATAGCGGCTATGGAAGAAGAAATAGCGCGCCTTTACGGGAAAGAGATTGCAGACGAAGTATGTCAACAGGTGACAGCTTTCCCGGTCGTGGAGACGGGCACACATTTGGCATTTTTGCGTGATTATGATTCTCCTCAAAAGGATGAGTTGCGTTCGCGATTAAATCAAAATGTTTTAATTTCAAGTGCCTTGATGCGTCATATGGGACAAAAATATCATGTAGGTGTTTATGGCAGCAATGTTAGTTTGAACCATCCTTGTAGTGGGGGCTATTTCCAATTAGGAGATGATATTTTCCCAGTCACCTCTCCTCGTCAAATTAGCCAAGTTTGTTTATATGATGCGCCCGGTATGGAAGGAAGTTCTTTTAATGAAGCGTTGCCATTGGTTGCAAAACTCAAAATCTTGGATGATGTTTTAACGCCTGAAATTATTGATAAAACACAAAGCCCTCGTAAAGAAATGTTGATGAAAACCAAAAAAATTGTTAACAGTTTGTTGGGCCCTGTTAGTGGTGGAAAGATGAATTATGATCATGTGGAAAAGCAATATCGTGCGCTCAATGCTAATAACCAAAGTTTCGTAAAAACAGCGTTATTACTTTTATCGGCGGAAGCTTATAAAAAGTATGGTTATACTTTTTCAGATATAGATAAACAGTATTTGGAATTGAAAGAAATTTTTGATCGTCAAGATTTGAAATTGCCGGATCAAGTGGCGTTGGTTCAATCAAGGACAATCAATAAAGTTTTAGACGGAACTGGGATACAACATATTTCTATAGACGCAGTGGAGGTTGTGCGTAAATTTTTGATTTCTGCTTTGCAAAATAAAGAGAGTTTGTGGTATAAAATTTTTAGAAATCCGGAGAATTTTAAACAAATGCAACAAGCGTTTATTGGTATTAGAGGAAGTTGGAAACAAAATGAATCCCCGTTTGACTATGTCGGACGATGTAAAGGATTTGCTAAATGTATTTCCTTGCCGTTGGAGACGATCGATCACAAGCCAGAGGTATTATTGCCTTTGTTACAAGAGAAAAAGATTGTCCCGTCTAGTGCCTTGATGGTTTTAATTTTCCAAAGCGCGTCTGTGCTGGCACATGGGGGCTTCTTCCAAACAACCTATGCGGACAAAATTAAAAAGCGGTTTGTGCACCTTTTGCAAAATATTGGAGAAGGGGATCGGGCAGAACAGCTTAAAAATTTGCCGGTGGATATGGCTTTGTTGTCTTTGGCCGCAGTGAATAATGATGCGGATCAGCCCATGAAGTTGTCTGAAATTTCGCGTATGCCAAGTGATAAAAGAAAAGAATTGGTAAATGCAATTCCAACAACTCCTTCTCGTCAAGCGGTGAAAAATGCTTTGCCAGTTTTGGGCGCATATCTCGATTCTACTGCCCCAGGATATATTGAAGCAGAAGCAGCTCGGGCAGATGCACCTCGTTTGTTTTATCATGTTGATAAAACAATAAATGTCTTTTCACAAGCCTTAGCAGAACGGAGGATGGCTTAATGATTTTAAAACGCATTTCTTCCCCGTGGATTCAATCTAAATTGTTGTATGCAACCACAAATAATTCTTTTTATAAAGATATGTATGCAGATTTTGGTTTGACAGAGGCCTTAGTGCATCCAAAGTTATATGATTGTTTAATGCAATTGGAAAAAGAGTTGCGGGATCGTAATTTAATTTTAGTTATTTATGATGCTTTTAGACCTTTGGCCGTTCAAAAGTTTATGTATGAAAATGCGCCAGATTACATAAAACCGTATATTGCGCCACCTCCAAAAGCGGATTCAAAAAGAGGTTTTCATTCGCGGGGCGTTGCTATTGACTGTTATTTAGCGGATATCAATGGTGTTCCTCTTTCTTTTCAAACAGAGCCAGATGCTTTTTATCCGGGGTATGAAAAAGATCCTAATTATCCGGCGTATTTAAAAAAATGCCATAGAGATTATGATGGGCCCGATATCACGGAAGAACAAAAAAATAATCGTCGACTTTTAGAGGAAATGATGGCTCGCATTGGCTTGGAAGGATTGCCCCATGAATGGTGGCACTTCAATTTGCCAAACGCGTGGGAATATCCATTGATCGATTCTTTAGATGAAATAGAGGTTAGATAGTTTTAAGATTTGTTAGCTAAATTCTGAGCGGTTTTTGGCCTTTGATATAGCGTTTTGCCATCATCATAACTTTTAAATAATAGCCTGAAATATCCACTCGGTCATGATAGGAGCAAAAATCTTTTGTTGTCACAGTGCGAGAAATGTTTTGATAGCCTCCTTCTTGCCATACTTTGCCGTCAATTTGGACCTTTTCTACGGCCCCCGCAAAAAGGTCAATCGCCTCATCGATATTCATAGCAAAGAGGCCGGACACTTCTCCCTTTTGCAAGCCAAAGTCGGTTAAAGGGCTGTTCGTTTTTGCAATATATACATGACAAAATTCACGATTTATATAAGATCCTTGTATAATGACATTTCTGTTTATTCCCAAAAAAGTTTTATCGGTTAGGTTTAGATTCTTTCCCAATTCTTCTTCGGCCTCACGAAAGCCATCTATCGGTTTTTCTCCGGCAGACAAATGGCCGCTTGCCGACGCGTCAAAAGTATTTGGTCCGATTCTGTTTTTGGGACCGCGCAATTGTAAAAAGATTTTGTTTTCTTTGGCATTGACAATCCAACAAGCAAATGTTTGATGCCAAAGGCCTTTTTGATGAACAACATCTATTGTTGTAGAAAAAGGTTCTATTGCGTTAAATTCTTCATCAAAAATATCTATCTTTTCCATTGGAATCCTTTTGTAAGTAAGAATTACTTTTCATAAGTTATGTGGGGGTTACCCTGAAATATGTTTTTCCACATTTAAATGTTCATCATCAGTAATGGGTTCGTATAAACTGAGTCTTTTGTTAAAGCAGTTTTCGTCGATAAAGAGTTCGTTCGGATTTTCTTGGGTGCGTTTTAAAACACGTTGTTTCGCAATATCAATATCACAAATCAGTTGATGCCATAAGACATTTGGAGTTAGTTTTGACGCTTTTTCTTGAACTTTTCTGCGTGTTTCTTTATCCCAAAAGCCGTAGTCTAAAATCACATCTTGGCCCGCTTGAATCAATTTAGCAGTTTCTTGCCAGATATAGTCATCTGCTTCTCGGTAAGCTTTTTCAAAGTTTTGTGGATTTCGGCCATATCTTGCTAATACGACCTGATCACATGCAAAATGTTTAGCATTATATTTTTTTGCCAACTCTTTTGCTAAAGTCGTTTTCCCAAATCCCATAAAACCTTGTATCAAATGTATTGTGGCCATTTTTCCTCACTTGTTATAAGAATTATATCAACGCCCTCTCTTTATGTCAAGGAGAAACCATATTGTCGAAATGTGCTAGATATTTAAATGAGGTTATGAGTCGGTTACTACATATTTAAGGGCCGATTCAATAAATGCTTTAAAAATAGGATTAGGGCGACCAGGTCTGGATGTAAATTCTGGATGGAATTGCACACCGATAAAAAATGGGTGTTCAGGAATTTCAACAATTTCTGGCAATAAATCATCTGGAGATTTTCCAGAAATTTCCATTCCATGTTCGGCTAATTGTTGTGCATAGGACATGTCCACTTCATACCGATGGCGATGGCGTTCTTGGATTTCCGTCACTCCATTGTAAATTTGCGCGGCCAAAGATCCTTTTTTCAGGACACAAGGATAGGCCCCTAAACGCATTGTGCCGCCTAAATCACTGTTGTCTGCACGAATTTGTTTTTTCCCATCTTGTTCCCAAACTTTCATTTTAGAAACAACTGGAATATAATGACTCCCAAATTCCGCTGACCCTGCATTTTCTATGCCTAGTAATGATCTACAGGCCTCTACGACGGCCATTTGCATCCCTAGACAAATACCAAAGAAAGGAACTTTATTTTCTCTTGCATAGCGGATAGCTTTAATTTTTCCTTCAATGCCACGCACGCCAAAACCTCCAGGTATTAAAATGCCTGAGTAGGGTTTTAATTGCTCATTCACTTGCTCTTGTGAAAGATCCTCAAATTGTTCGGCCTCTAACCAAGTCACTTTTACTTTTGCGTGATTGGCTATGCCAGCATGAACCAATGCCTCATTCAATGATTTGTACGCTTCCAACAATCCACAGTATTTCCCTACAACAGCAATTTTGACATCTTTTTCATAATTGGAACAAGTATGAATAATTTTGTTCCAGCCACTTAAATCTGGTTCGGGGGCTTGTTCTAACATATTAAAATGTTTCAAAATTTGAACATCTAAGCCTTGCTCATGATAAACCAAAGGAATTTTGTAGATGTTATCTACATCTAAGGCCATAATAACATCCTCCGGCGAAACATTGCAAAACAGCGCTAATTTTCTGCGCTCTTCTGGCCCCAAGTTCATTTTACTTCTGCACAACAAAATATCCGCTTGAATTCCGGCCTCCATCAAAGTCCTCACTGCATGTTGAGTGGGTTTCGTTTTCAACTCGCCTGCAGTAGAAATATAAGGGAGCAATGTTAAAAACAAAAAGCACACATTTTGGCGCCCCACTTCGTTAGCAAATTGACGAACTGCTTCCAAAAACAAAGTGCCTTCAATATCTCCGACTGTTCCGCCCACTTCATACAACACAAAATCTTCACCATGTAAATCTGATCTTAAAAATTCTTTGATTTCATTTGTGACATGGGGAATAGCTTGAACTGTTGCCCCCAAATAATCACCTCGACGCTCTTTTTGTAAAACGTTAAAATAAATTTTGCCTCCAGAAATGCTGTCCGTTTTATGACAATTGACATCTGCAAAACGTTCATAGTGGCCTAAATCCAAATCCGTTTCTGCGCCGTCTTCTGTGACAAAAACTTCACCGTGTTGATAAGGTGACATAGTGCCCGGATCTACGTTCAAATAAGGATCCATTTTTCTCATACGAACAGAATAACCTCTGGCTTTTAATAAAGCACCTGTGGATGCCGAAGCAATTCCTTTGCCCAAAGAAGAAACAACACCACCAATAATAAATACATACTTTGTCATCTTATACCCTTTCATAAAACGAAAAAACTCTCTGGTGTATTAGAGAGTTTTCCATAGTCATTAAATCTTGTTTTGAGGGGGCAAAACCATATCCGTTTTCTAAACGGCCGCCATGAATTAAACTTGCGTTGGCCAACGGTCTCATATCCCTCCTAGTATCCAAACTTTGCCAGTTTAATTCTTTTTTTTATCAAAAGCAAGTGGAAAAATTCATATATAATTATTTTAATTCTTTGGCCATTATTTTAACAACATAAAGATATTGAGAGTCTCGATATTCTTTGCCGGTGTATTTAAAACCATTTTTTAACCAAAACCTTTTTGCTTGTTCATTGGTGGAAACATAGCCCAAGCGAACAGTTTTATAAAAATTTTTTAAATATTCCAACGCGTTTTGAATAATCTGAGAGCCGATGCCTTGACCTTGATATTTCTTATTCATCATAAAAAATCCTATAAAACAAGTTTCAGAATTCGGATAATTGAAAATTAAATCCATAACGGCAATTAATTCGGCGCCTTGGAAAAATCCAATATATCTTTTGTCTTTTTTTGTTGTCCTGGGAGGTAGTGCCCGCATATCTCGTTTGATGTTTTCCGGCGTTGGAGATGGTGGACAATGTTTATAATAATATGGATTTCCTTTGCATAATTCTAAAACGCAGGAAATATCCTCTTTTGTTAAGCGTCTAAGCTGATAACTATTTGAAAGTTGTTTTAAAAAGATTTTCCTGTTGGCCATTTTATTTCTTTATTTAAGTATTTTTATGGTATTATGGTTGTATATTCGGCTAAACTCTTTTCTCCATGAAAAGTAGTCAAATCTGATTTTGTATGATTATAATTGGAGTTGGAAAGATCATTTTCTGGCGCGTAAAATCTTTTGTCTGTAATGTCTAATATGCCTAAAAATGTTTCAAAGAACAAATCATTTGTAAAAGGGGTATGTAAATGTTTTTTTAATGTACTAATTTTTTGAGGATGTTGTTTGATATAATTATCTGATAAATAGATATAAAAAGGAATTTTTGTCATCTCCCATGTAAATTTAGAAGGATTGTGGCAGGCACATTCTGTATCTTCTCCATGATCTGAAAAATATATCAAAGCTGAAAAATTGCGCATGGATGCAAAATGATTGTATATTTGTTCAACAATATAATCGTTATATAAAATTGAATTGGCATAAGTATTGGGGTATTTTTCAAATTTTTCAGGATATCTTTTGCGATAATTTGGATGATTTCCCATTAAATGAATAAATATAATAGTTGTTTTTACTAACGATGATTCTTTGGGCAGGTATTTTAAGAGTTCTTCATCATATGGATCCCCTTTGACGAAGGATTTATTAATAAATGTTGAATGTTTTGTTTGTAGGCCAATTTCTGCTATTTGTTCGCCGTAATAGCCGACTGCTTTTTGATTGCTGAGCCAGTAAGTGTCGAATTCATGTAACATATGCGCAATGGAATAGCTTTCTGAAAGGTCCAAATTGTTATAGTTATTTTTTTGGGTCAATGCGTAAGTTAATGTTGCGATGGTATAAACATGGCAAGAGTAAGCATTATCAAAGAAGAACCAATTTTTGCTTGATTTTATACTTGATAAAAAAGGTGTCGTATCGTATTCGGTAGGTTTGTAAACGGACATAAAATCTCTATTTTGACTTTCTCCAATAACGACGACATAAATTCCTTCTTTGGTGTTTTTTTCTATGGATTTGGGATATTCTCTGTTTTTTAAATTATTATAGAAGGCATAATATCGTTCAATTTTATCAGCGGCATCGTATATCGGTATAGTGAGCGCATTAGTTTGGTAGAACCATATAAAAACAATGCTGGCAAGTAAGAATAAAACAGCTTCTTTTTGATTTTTAACAAAACAATATTTATCTACATTTTTGATACATAGACAGATGAAGATAGCCAAAATAGTGGCCAAAGGAATGAACACATAAATTTTTAAGTTGTCTGCAAGATAGTCAAATGCTTCGGCTCCATTTGTTTGAAAAACAGCGACAATATCGTTGGAAGTGAGACCTTGAAAAACTGTGGATATTGGAATTAGATATAGGATGTAAAATATACTTGAAGATATTAAAATAAAAATCCTTAAAAATTTAAGATATTTTATTCTTTTTAAGATTGAAACAGATGACAAGGTGAAGCAAAAAATCCCCATTAGAAAAGAAAGCCCGGCCATTAAAGACAAAAAATCGCTCCGAAAAGTCACCGACCAAAGAGGTAGCAGCAATATAATAAAAAAACAAAAGAAAAACTTCAAATACATGTGTTACAACCCAAACTAGTGACACTAGCGTACTGTATTATGACAGAATTTGTCAACATAAATTTGTGTTTTATAGCGTAATTAGCTTGGATAATACCAAAACTCAAATTTCGCGGATTTCAAAAAGTTGGCCCTGCAGATGGAGCTCTTGAAATTTTAATTCAGAACACTGACATTCCAAATCAACTTTTTTTATTAAGATCAAGCTCGGTTCTTGTCAATTTTATTTTTTTATAACCTAATAAGCAGTGAAATTTTGAAGGGATGAGTTTTGAAACGGCTATAATTAAGAAAGCTATTCCTAATACAATGATAAGGGGGGCGATAATTCTATAGTAATTTGAGTTAACAAAAACTTTATGCCCAAATTTAGTAAAAATACTTGGCAGCAAGTGATATACAAAATAACCATGGACTAAGTAAATTCCAAGACTGCATGAAATGACAGTTTCCAATAATCGAGTCAGTATTTTATTTTTTGTTAGAAAAGTCCAATCAGAATACTTAAAATAAATAAATATTGCAGTAGAATAAAGAACACAAGGCCAATTCCTGTATCCCTTAAAGAGTAAACTTATGCGTCCATCTGGTGGGGAATTCAAATGCGTTCCAATTATATGAGATAATAAGCCTATCAAGCCTAAAATGTATAGTAATATTCTTTCTTTTTTTTGAAATTTTGCATGTCCTAAAGTATATCCTAGAAAAATAAATAGTAAATAACTGCAACCAATTGGATTTTTCCATGCATCTGAAATATGTAAGATACCACATTTCCTTAAAAAAGGAATAATTGAATAGCTGATAAAGCACCATAAAAAAAGCCAACTGAAAATTTTCTTTTTACTCTGAAAAAGACTAAGGAATATAATAGCTAAATAGCAAGAGAATAAGCCTGGAAAAAATTTATATATTTTTTCTATTTCAATGTTAATTATGCTGTTAAAAAAATTTCTTTTCCCGTAAACAAAGAAAAAGACAGATGACCAAAAAATAAAAGGAATAAATGTACGTATCGTTCTCTTCTTTATAAATGTTTTTGTGTCATATCTTTCCCTATAATCTGATAAAGTATATCCCGTAATCATTAAAAATATAGGAACTGCAAAGTAAAATAAACATTCTATAATATTTGAGGTAATCCACAAAAGGCCGTTAGGGTGCTGCCAAAAAATGTTATTTACGTGTAAATACACAACAGCAATACATGAAATTGCTGTTAAAACACTAATCCAAATTTCATTTTCATTTTTCATATAATCTTTTATTCTTTCTTTATCTTTTTTATCGTATCAGATTACTCTATAAAATACAATAGACTATTCAATTTCTTGTTAATTGTTGGAATTCTGATTGGGCTGGAATTTATTTAACTGATTGATTTTTTAAAGAAATAAATTTTAAGAATCCGATGATTTACGGTTTTTGAGCCTTTTTTACGTCCCCACAATCGAACCCGCATAAGCTCTTGGAAAGGTAAAGGAAAATCGTTCCAAATTGGACGGTATTTTTATTGGTACTGCATACTTACAGAATATCGGGCTAACAATTTAGAGGATTTCAAAAAATTGGCACAGCAAATTGACCTATTGAAGTTTTAATTTTAGTTGCAAAATATTTATAACTCGGCTAAAATAATACCCATTCAAGGAAAGGATAAAAAATGTCTGAAACTAAAGAAAAAGTGTATGATTTTGTGATAGTGCATGGAAGCTATGGCTCCCCATTTGAGAATTGGTTTCCTTGGCTTTTTCAACAGTTGGAATCCAAAGGCTATAATGTCTTAGTTCCACAATTTCCTTGCGGAATAGGCTTTCAAAATTATGAAAATTGGTTTCGCGTTTTGGATGTTTATCGTCCTTTCTTTGGGGCTCAAACATCCTTTATTGGGCATAGTTTAGGCCCTGCTTTTATTACAGATTATCTGCTGGATACGAAGCTAAAAGTTAAAGGGCTCTATTTCGTTGCCCCCTTATACCAAAAATTACATGCGCCTGAGTTTGATCTTATAAATGAGCCATTTTTCATTAAAAATGATTTTCAAGAAGTGGCCAACTTATCTGAAAAAAGAATGTGTTTTATTTCAGAAAATGACCCTTATGTTCCTAACTCTGTATCGCTTGATTTTGCACAAAAAATTGAAGCAGAAATTAAAATGGTTCAACAAGCAGGACATTTTAACTCGGCGGCAGGATACAATACTTTTCCACAACTTCTTTCGGAGATCTTAGATTCATAGCAAAAGCTAGAGTGAATACTTTTAAAACAATTTATTTTAGGCTTCTGTAACGAATTGCGTTGTTTTATGAGTTCGATAAATGACGAAAATCTAGTCTAGTAATGCGAACTGTTATCGAGCCAGCACAAGCGCTTGGAAACAAAAAGAAAAACCGTCCCAAATTGGACGGTATTTTTATTGGTACCTCTGGCCGGACTTGAACCAGCACTCCATCGCTGGAAACAGATTTTGAGTCTGTCGCGTCTACCAATTTCGCCACAGAGGCTTTTTTGTTGACAAGCGCCATTATAACGCATTATAATTTTATTGTCAAGGAGTTTTTTATGTTTTTCAAAAAGCAAGAACCAAAATCGGTTTTTATCACGGGAGCGTCTAGTGGTTTAGGAGCTCATTTAGCGATAGAGTATGCTATGGCCGGTCGTACTTTGCACTTGTGCGGGCGCAATAAAGAGCGTTTAATGCTAACGGCGGAAAAGTGTCGACAAAAAGGATCAAAGGTATATACATATCTGTTTGATGTGACGGATGAAAATGCTGCGCTTAAAGCCATTACTGCAGCATTTAAACGGACCCCTTTAGATTTGGTTATTGCTAATGCAGGTGTTTCTGCCGGGGTGATCGGAATGGTCGAAAATACAGAGGCGGTGCGCAAAATTATGACAACAAATGTTTTTGGGGTGCTCAACACAATTTTGCCGGCATTGGATTTGATGCGCAAACGTCGTAAAGGACATATTGCTATTATTGCTTCTTTGGCTGGTTATCGTGGGATGGCAAGCTGTCCGGCCTATTCAGCCAGTAAAGCTGCGGTTAAGGCGTTGGGGGAGGCTTTGTATGGTCAGCAAAAGCCGCGCGGCATAAATATCACAACAATTTGCCCGGGTTTTATTGAGACGCCTTTGACGGATAAAAATCGTTTCCGTATGCCCTTTTTGATGAAGCCGGAGCGGGCGGCACATATTATCCACAAAAAACTAAATAAACGGCCGGCGCTGATTGGCTTCCCAAAGATTATGGTATTCGCCGCATGGTTTGGATCTTGCTTGCCAAGTTGGATTGCTTTGCCGATTTTTGCAAAATTTCCGCAAAAAGAAAAATAACCTGTGGACATTTAAATTATTTTGAGTTAAAATGCAAAAAAACGAAGGAGGAAAAATGGCAAAAGTAAAACAACAAAAAAATTGTAGCAATTGTGATAATTGCAAAAAACATCAAGAACACGCATTTGAATTAGAGGTGGACGAAGATTTGCGTCAAGAACGCTTGAATAATTTTTGGAAAAAATATCGTTGGTTTGTGTATGCTGCTATTGCATTGATTTTGGGAACTACAGCCGGAATTCAAATATATCAATCATGGCGGATGAAGACACGTTTGGAAGAATCCGATATTTATGAAAATGCTTTGGTCCTGCTATATACACAAGAGATGGAGGCAGCTATTCCTGCCTTAGAGAAGTTGGCTAATGAGGGACAAACAGGTTATCGTTATATGGCTAAGTTGCAATTGGCCGGTGTTTATGCTCGGTCCAATAGACAGGCTGATGCAGTCAAATATTTCCGCGATTTGATGAATTCGGATGCCCCTAAAAATATACGTCAAACAGCAACATTATCATATGTGGATTCTCAACTAACAGCTGGCAATACACAAGAATTGCTCCCATTGTTAGAGCAGTTGATGAATGATCCGGATTATGTTCGTTTGGCGGCTGATTTAATTGCTGCAATTTACTTAAATGATGGCAAAAAAGATGAAGCCGTGCGCTTCCTTCAATCTTGTGAGGAACGGTCCGATATTCCTGAAGATACAAAAGCGCATTTGATTCAAATAAAAAGGGTGATTGAGAATAAGTAAGATGAAAAAAATTATTGCTTTGTTACTGGTGGGTTGTTGTATTTGTGCTTGTACAGACGACAAAAGATATGCACCCAAGGAGGGGCGGGTCGCTGTATTTGAAACACTTACGCCACAGCAAGGACAAGGAACACCTCAGTTGGAGGATGCGATTCGTGTTGAAAACTGGCCATCAAAGTTATTCAACAATCAGAATAGATTGCCTAATGCAAAAGTGGAAGCTGATAAAGCGACGGCTTGGCGCCGAAAGGTTGGTGTTTCAACAGATCTTGGTTCGCGTAGGTTAGTTCCTCCATTGGCTACAAAAGATGCTTTATTTGTGTTGGATGGAACCTATACGCTGACAAAGTTGAATTTAACGGATGGTTCTCAAGTGTGGCAAAAACAATTGGCGGCTGATTCTGCTGGAGTTGGTTTAACACTTAATAATGACAAGTTGTTTGCAGTTTCTTCTAGGGGAAATGTGACCGCATTAGATTTGGATGGAGAGCAAATTTGGCAAAAAGATTTTCAAGTTCCAATGCGTTCTTTTGTGCAAACGGATAAAAATGCTCTCTATTTTGTGACGGCACACAATCAACTTATTTGTTTGTCTCAGAAAAATGGTAAGGAAATTTGGCGCTATCAGACAACAAAGACTTCTACATTGCTGCAGGAGATGGCTCCGCCAGCGTTGGCCGGTGGCATCTTAGTTGCTCCGTTTAGCACTGGGGAGGTTATTGGTTTTGATATTGACTCTGGTTCAATGTTATGGATTCAAGTGATGGTCGGCAATCGGCCTCGTGATATGGTGGAAGTGCCGCAGATTGTGGCTGCTCCTGTTATCGAAAAGGGTATTGTATACCTTGTGGGTAATGCTAATTTAACTGGGGCCTATGATTTAAAAACCGGAATAAGTAAGTGGACCCACAACTTTGGTGGTCGTGTTACGCCGGTGTTGGGGAAAAATGCTCTCTTTATCTTGACAAATGATAATGAGCTTGTTTCCTTGGACAAGAAAACAGGTAAGGTTTTTTGGAAGCAATCTTATGCGCCTGAAAAAGGACAAGCATGGCAAAGTTTAACCATTCAAAATAATCAGCTTGTTTTGGAGGATGGAGAGAAATTAGTTTTTGTAAATCCTGCCAACGGAGAAAAAGCTGCCGAACGAGAGTTTGATATGAAAACGCAACCCATCGTTGTGGGCGATCGGTTGATTATGATGGACGAAAAAACGAAGGTTTTTTATCAGTAAGGATATTTTATGAAAACGGTTGTTTTGGTCGGGCGTACAAATGTAGGGAAATCAACGCTCTTTAACAAGTTGTGTCATAAGCATTTGGCCATCGTGCATGATCGGCCAGGGGTGACGCGCGACCGAAAGGAAGCCGAAGCAGATTTGAACGGAACAATTGTTCGATTGGTGGATACCGCGGGTTTGGAAGATACTTCTTCATTGGCAAAAGCGATGTGGCAACAAACGGAGTTAGCCATTCAAGAGGCTGATATTATTTTAATGATCACCGATGGAAGAACCGAATTAAATGCTTTAGATTTAAAATTGGCCAGACAATTGAAAAAAGTTGATAAGGTGAAATTTCTGGTCGTAAACAAATGTGAAGGTCAAAAGCAAACGGATGCGTTGGGGGAATTTTATCGTTTAGGCCTTGGGGATCCAATGCCTATTTCCGCAGAGCATAACATCGGGATAAAAGAGTTGGTGCAAAAAATAGGGGCCTTATGTCCTCGTGAAGAGAGTGTTAAAGAAGAAAAAGATCGTCCATTGCAATTAGCTATTGTCGGTCGTCCAAATGTGGGTAAATCTACGCTCGTGAATCAATTTTTAAAACAAAACCGGCTTTTAACCGGGCCAAATGCTGGGGTCACACGTGATGCTATTACAATCCCGTGGATGTGGAAAGGAAAGAAGATTTTATTGACGGATACAGCGGGTTTGCGCAAATATGGTAAGATTGACGATGAGTTAGAGCGTATTTGTGGACAGGAGACAAAAAATGCAATTGATTTTGCCGAGGTTGTTGTTTTGGTATTGGATGCTATGCAACCTTTGGAACGTCAGGATTTAGCCATTGCGGAAACGGTTTTGAAAGAAGGACGCGCCTTGGTAATTGCCCTGAATAAATGGGATATTGTTGCCAATCCACAAGCTGTTTTAAAAGAATTAAAAGGACGAATGGTTGAATCTTTACAACAGGTTAAAAAAATACCGGTTGTTCCAGTTTCTGCCAAAAATGGTTTGGCTTTGGATAAATTGATGAATGAAGTTTTCCGCATGTATACATTATGGAACAAACGCGTTCCAACGCATAAATTGAACGCTTTTTTAGAGGAGTTGAAACAAGCTCATCCGACGCCATTGGCACGAAATGGACATCGTGTTCCTATGAAGTATATGACGCAAGTCAGTATTCGGCCGCCAACCTTTGTTATTTTTACATCTAATCCGGACAGTTTGCCAGATTCATATATGCGCTATGTTTCTAATGGATTAAAGGCGGCTTTTGGTATTGAAGGTGTGCCAATCCGGATTCACCTGCGTAAACGTGAAAATCCTTTTGAGCAAAAAGAAAAGAAGATGGTGGCAAAACACACCAAGAAAAAATTAAAAGCTTAGTATCTTAGTCACGTTCATCTGTTGCTTCAGGAGCCACATTTTTGGTAACTTCTTCAAGAACTTTATCATTGCGGCGGACAACTTCTCCCATTTTCTTAAGAGGATCACTTTCCGCAAGTTCTCCTTTATTTTTGGAGAAAAGCTGTGATAATTTTTGACGTAGAGAAGTTCCTAAGTTTTTCATTTGCATTAACACGGTATTGCCTGCGAATAAAAAGAATCCCATACAGATTAAAAAGAACAATATTCCAAATTGTCCATTTTCTCTGGCCTCTTGTTGTTTTTGTCTGATATGTACGCGATGTCGTTGTATATTATATGGCATTTTTATCCTTCCCTTTGCTATTTTGAAATGGTTCTGCGTGAATAATAATTTCTGCTTGAGGATATTTCTCCCTTAATTTTGATTCGACTTCATCCGTGATTTGATGGGCTTTGTGTAAAGATAATTTTCCATCAAGATGAATATTAAATTGGATGAACATACAATCCCCACCCGCCCGAGTTTTTAAAGAGGATATCTTTCGAACTCCTTTTACCTGCATAGCGATATCATGAATTGTATGGCGAGTTGATGTATCCAGTTCTTTGTCCATCAATAAAGAAATAGATTCTGAGGCAATATGCCAAACTGTTCGTAACAGATATATTGAAACAAGAATACCAAATAATCCGTCCATCCACCAACAATTAAGATAGGTATTTCCAAACAAAGCCAATAACACACCAATATTCATTAAAATATCGCCGGCATAATGAGCATAATCAGCCTTGATAGATAGAGAAGATGTTTTTTTAATAACATAATTTTGGAATAAAATCAGTCCCATTGTTAAAATTAAGGAGATAAGAATAACTTCAACACCAAAACCAATATCATGCGCTTTTTGGTGTTGTATCAGGTGCTTGATAGATTCGGCAGCTAAGAACAAAGCAGATACAGTAATAATAACCGCTTGTATCAATGCTCCGATGCCTTGGGCTTTCCCGTGTCCAAAGCGATGATCTGTGTCTGGGGGCTGAACGGCTTGTTTGATTGCCACCAAATTGACACCAGAAGTGACTAGGTCTTGGATAGAGTCAAATAAACTTGATAAAATGGCAACGGAATTCGTGGTAAAAAAAGCAATAGTTTTTAAGACAAGTAAAATGCAGACCGTAGCTAGTGAGGCTATGCTAGAAAATATCATTAATCTGTTGTTTTGTTTTCTTGACATAATGCGATTATAACATTTTTTTTTGATTTACCATAGATTTTTTTTAAATTCAGACTATATTATATAATAGTATGTTAAAAGGAGCTTAGTTATGGCAAATTTATATGATTTATTAGGCGTCTCAAAAAGCGCGAGCGATGGGGAAATTAAAAAGGCCTATCATAAGATGGCTAAAACATTGCACCCAGATGTAAATCCTGATGCAAAGGCTCAAGAGAAGTTTAAAAATGTCAGTAAGGCCTATGAGATTCTATCTGATAAATCGAAGCGCGCCCGTTATGACGCTGGTGAAATTGATGATAATGGAAATCCAACACCGTTTGGTGCTGGCGCGTATGATCGTGCCGGGGGTGGTTTTGGTAGCATGGGTGGCGGCAGGACATATCGCCAAGGGAATACAACCTATACTAATATCAATCCTGAAGATTTAGCTTCTATGTTTGGTGGCATGGGCGGTGGCGGCGGATTTAATTTTGCCGACTTGTTTGGGATGGGCAGTGCTCAAAGAACACGCAATTATCGACCCGCTCAAGATGTCCAATATGAATATACAATTCCATTTAATTTGTCTATTACCGGTGGAGAAACAACCCTTGTTATCCAAGGTAAAAAAATCAAAATGCGTGTGCCCGCCGGAGTTGAAGAGGGTGGTACTTTGCGACTGAGAGGTCAAGGACAAAATGGTGGAGATGCCTTGATAAAAGTGCATATTACCGATGGTGGTATTTTTACAAGAGATAAAAAGAATTTGATTGTGAAGGTTCCTATTACGCTTAAAGAAGCTGTTTTGGGTACATCAGTTACAATTCCTTTGCCATCCGGAACTGTTTCTGTTAAAGTTCCTCCGTATACGAGCGGAGATAAAGTTTTACGCTTGAAAGGAAAAGGTGTTGGTGGTAGTGGAGATTGTTTGGTGCACTTTAACATTATTTTGCCATCCAAGCCAAACAAAGATTTGACTGCGTTTGTGTCAGATTGGTCGGATCCGACGGGCAACCCTAGAACATTTTAATTTTTAATACTGCATCCGAGGTGGCAGATTGCGCAGGCGGACAAGGTATGGTTTTAACATTTTATCGCGGCTGATTACATGTCCAACAAACCAAACGGACAGGAAAGCCACAGTCTTTTGTGCTAAATCCAGTTTTTTACCTTTTGTTTCTGCTTGCTCGTAAGCTTGGCGAAATTCAGCAATGTTTTTGATAAATTGTTGGTGGGCCTGAATATGTGCCATCATATCTGGAAAATTGACGCGTTCCATAACATCTTCTTCGTCGGAAAAATGATTGCGAACATAATCATAGCAAGCTTCAAACATTTGTGGTATGTTGTCCAATTCATGTCGGCTTAAATCCATTGTCGCATTGTTGATAACATCCAAAAACGCTTTGTGTTCATCATCCAAAGGTGGATAATCTAAACTCATTTGATCTCGCCATGCTATAATTGGCATTTTTGCCCCCTATTTAAACATTAAACAAGAAATGAACCACATCTCCGTCTTGCATTATATAACTTTTTCCTTCCTGGCGCAAGTGCCCTTTTTCGCGAGCGCCACTTTCTCCTCCATCTGTCACATAATCATTATATGAAATCACTTCTGCACGAATGAAACCCCGCTCAAAGTCGGTATGAATAATTCCGGCGGCTTGAGGGGCCAAAGTGCCTTTGCGCATGGTCCAAGCATGGGCTTCTGTTGGGCCAGATGTAAAGAAAGTTTCCAAACCCAATAGTTTATAACCGGCTTTAATAATGCGTGAAAGACCTGTTTCTTCCAGACCTAAAGTGGCCAAAAATTCCGGTTGTTCAGCAAGCGGTAGTTGTGCAATTTCTTGTTCAATGTTGGCGGAAATGACGACGGATGTATTGCCTTGCTTTTCGGCCATTTCTGCAACTTTTGCAGAAAATTCATTTCCCGTAGCGGCGCTGGCCTCATCCACATTGCATACATACAGCACCGGTTTGGCCGTCAACAAACATAATTGATTAAATAATTTTTTCATTTCGGGATCTTCCGGAATAGCTAAGCGTGCGGGTTTTCCTTCTTTTAATAAAGCAAGCGCAGGCTCAATCACGGTCACCCATTGTTTAGCTTCTTTGTCGCCAGTTTGAGCTTTTTTGGCAACACCGGCCAAGCGTTTTTCCAAGTTTTCCAAATCGGCCAGCATCAATTCTGTATCCACCGTTTCGGCATCACGAATAGGATTAATGGAACCTTCCACATGCACAATATCCGTGTTTTCAAAACATCTGAGGACGTGAATAATGGCATCGACCTCGCGGATGTTGCCCAAAAATTGGTTGCCGAGGCCTTCACCTTTGCTGGCTCCACGCACAAGCCCGGCAATGTCCACAAATTCCAACTGCGTTGGCACAATTTTTGCGGCTTTATCTATTTTTTGCAATTCATCTAGGCGATTGTCTGGTACAGCCACACGGCCCACATTGGGTTCAATCGTGCAGAACGGATAGTTCGCCGCTTGAGCATTTACCGTCGCTGTTAGTGCATTAAACAAAGTTGATTTGCCTACATTTGGTAATCCGACAATCCCACAATTAAATCCCATTTTATCGCCTTTCTTTAATAAGAGTATTATCGTATAAAATGAATTTTTTTTCAAGCGTTTTTTAATGGTTGACTTTTATGGGAAAAAGGCTTAGTTTGAAAGCAGTTTGTGATATTGGAAGGGTCTACCATGGAAAAGATTTTATTATTTGGAACAGCGATTTTGGTGGCAACAAGTGTGTTGGCTTTTGGCGGTGGTGGTAAGAGCCGAAAATCTTCTATTTATCGTGGAACAGGTGTTGATGCTATTAGTTTGCATATTGGAGGTGAGGGAAGCAAAGTCGTGTGCACAGATGACGAGGACGTTTGGAATGATACATGTATTGCCAAATGTGAAGCTGGTTTAGAGCATAATTCAGATGGATCTTGTACAGTGTGTGCCAATGGAAATGTGTATTTATCGTATGAACAAGATCCTTGTGGGACAGAAACACATTTAGATGGTAATTGTATAAGTAATAGAGATTGTAATGATTGGTGTGTTGAAAATGGATATGAGAAGTGTTTTTGTCATTTGGATGCACGTATCATTGATGGCCCTCCGCCGGTGATATTGCCTGATAGACCAGATAAAGGAGTTTGTATGAGTGCTGATGAATATGAGGATGAGATAACAAATACTCTTGGTTTAGTAAGGAGAAACACGCAAGAGATAACATGGTGGGCAGCGGATAATTGGTGTAAGGCTCATGGTATGAATTTGTTAGATATCAGCAAATTTGAATGTTATGAAAGTAATTCAGATTCACTTGTAGTAAATGGGTATTACTCTGGGGGATGTTGTGCTAGTGGCCAAACATGTGAGTGGGATCGTAATTGGTATACTAACGCGAATAAAGTAAGATATAGCACGGTTCTAGATGAATTAATGCAGGCTTTTGGATACATTAATGGTTTTTGGTTTATAAATGCAGGTGCTAACATGGATGCGCCCACGATAGGGTTTTATGGTGGAAATATATCTCCTACAAACCACTGCTATGGCAGTTTTGCATTATGTCAATAATCACTGATTTCAAATCAGCCATTTTTAGAAAAGGTTACTCTTTTTCCATTAAACACAAAAAGAATCCGTCTGTACCTGTGCGGGCGGGGGAATAGCGTTTTTGTTTAATGACCCGATAATTCGGATGAGTTTTTAGAAATTGCTCCACTTGTGCTTCGTTTTCATCGGTTGTAATAGAACATGTAATGTATGCTAATTGTCCGCCTTCACGCACATATGCCGCAGCACGATTTAAAATTTCCCGTTGGGATTCGGCAATATGTTTCAGTTGTTTTTCGGTTAAATGCCATCTCATATTTGGAGCTCTGCGCCAAGTGCCACAGCCGGAGCAGGGTGCATCCACCACAACATAATCAAATTGCTTTGTCGGTGGTGGTAATTGTGGTTTGATTTCGATGATATCAATATGAGCCCGTGTCGCGCGTTTGACCAATTCAAACAACTTTTTTGCGGTAATATCATATGCCCAAATCAAGCCTTTGTTATTCATCATTTGTGCAAAAATCAATGATTTTCCACCAGCGCCAGCACAAAAATCAAAAACTGTGTTATTTGGTTGAACACCTATATCCAAAGCAACCAACTGTGCCCCTTCGTCTTGAATCTCAATCAAACCTTCTTTCCATGCTTGTGTGCTCGTCAAGTTTTTATATTCAGATAAAACAAGACCATAGGGTGATAATTTTGTCGGTTTTGTTTCAATGCTTTGTGCATGCAACAATTCTTGGACTTTTTCTCTGTTGCCAATCGCACGCAAAATAATCGGCGGATTTGCCAACAGAGCAGGGAGCTCTTTTTCCGCTTCCGGCACATGTGCGGGGAACCATTCTGGCACCTCCCATCTTACATAATTTGGTGCATCGGAAGTATTCGGAATACCTGTTTCCATCAAAATTTTTGCACGCGTTTCCCAAGATTCATTTGGATGAGCATACTTTAAACGCGCTATAGATCGAACACAGCGCCAGACCAAATCCAACAAAGCGCGCTTGTCATCTCCATTAAAATGCTTATGGCTGGCAATATAGGTATTTATCAATTCATTTGCGATAACGGGCTTTTTTTGAATCCGCTCCATCAAGATGCCAGTGTGTTTTTGCAAACTTTCCGGCGTCATGGATTAGCCCACCAAGCGGTTCATAAAATTATTTTCATCACCTTGAATCAACAAGGGGATATTTTTGGCGATTTTTTGGATAGTATCGGCCAAGATTTTTTGATCTTCCTTGCTGGGGATACCTAACACATAATCGACGGTATCAATTTCGTGATTTTGAGCAACACCGATACGAACACGCATGTAATCTGGACCGATATGACAGTCAATGTTTTTGATTCCATTGTGACCGGCGGAAGATCCTCCTGTTTTGACTTTGACTTTTCCGACGGGTAATGCCAGTTCATCATGAAAAACGATTACATTTGTCGGTTTAATTTTGAAAAAGGACATGGCGGCCAAAACTGCTTCGCCCGACAAATTCATAAAGGTATGCGGCTTTAAAACAACGACTTTTTCTCCGTCAATTTCGCCGCGGGCAATGACGCCTTTGCAATCCTTTTTCCAATCTTTAAAGGAAAAGCGGCGGACAATTTCGTCCACCGCCTGAAATCCCATATTGTGGCGGGTAGCAGCATATTCCGAACCCGGATTGCCAAGCCCTACCAACAATTTCATTATTTCTTCTCCTCTTTCTTTTCTTCAGCTGGAGCAGCCGCAGGAGCAGCAGCATCCGCCGCAGGAGCAGCAGCCGCAGCTTGAGCCGCAGAAACTTCTTCCTTAACTTCTTCTTGTGGTGTCACGATTGTGGCCACGGTGAAGTCTTCATGTGCTGTCAATTTCACGCCATCTGGCAATTTAATTGCAAATGCGTCAAAGGAGTCACCAATTTCACCAGCAGACAAATCCACAATAAATTCTTCTGGAATGGCATCTGCCTTACACTTAACTTCCAATGTACGGTGCACGATGTTGAGCACGCCGCCCTTTTTGATACCAGGACAAACTTCTTCGCCCACAAAGTGCTAAGGAATATCCATTGTCAAAACAGAATTCTTAGAAATGCGTAAGAAATCGGCATGTATTGGACGGTTGGAAACAGGATGTTTCTGAATATCTTGGCACAACACCAAGTGCTTTGTGCCGTCCACTAAAATTTCATATTGACGGGTCCATAAACCCTTTTTATTCATTTCTGCAACCAAAACTTTTTCTTCTAAAGAAATCATTTCGGGCGCTTTCTTATCACCGTAAATTACCGCAGGAATGGAACCTTTAAGACGAATTGCCCGAGAGGCCCCCTTACCAGCTTTTTCACGTTTTGTTGCTTTAATTTGTTCAGCCATTGTAAAAAATCCTTTATAATTAGTTAGTTAACAAAATCTCTTCCTCCAGGGGTGAAGATCTTTTGGCCTTTTCGACCTCAAAAAAGCGAGTTAATAATAACATATTTTTGAAATAAAATCAAGCCTCTTTTGGATAAAAAATTATCCTTTTAAAACTTTGGCAACTTTGTCCAAAACGGCGTTGGCAATTTTGACCTCTGCTCCTTCATAGAATGAGCGTGCCAAATCAACATATTCGTTGATGATAATCGGAGCGTCTAGTTTTTCATTGACATAGAATTCGGCAATACCGACTTTTAATAAGGCCTCAAGCACGCTGTTTAAAGATGTCTTTTTAAGATTGTCGGATAAAGCTGCCGTTATTGTTTCTTTAATTGTGTCCTCATTATCCCGAACATACTGAACAAGGGATGCAAACAGTTCTTTATCTGCTGGCTCCAAATCAACATACTTTTCGGCTTTGCCATCACCTTCAATGACTGTTCCGCCCATCTCTTCTAATAAAAATCTACTGATGAGTTTATTCCAATCCTCGTCTGATTGTGAATGAGCATAAACGGCTTGAACGGCCATGAGGCGTGCATTAGTGTATTTTTGATTTTTATTTTCCATGGTCTTTTTTCTCTGTTAAATGGGACACAAAATCTTCAAAATCAGCGGTTGATGTAAAGTTTTTATACACAGAAGCATAGCGTATATAAGCAACTTTGTCAAGTTTTAAAAGCGCATCCATTACAAAAGAGCCAATTTCGGCGGATTGAATCTCTGGTTCGCCCAGGCCTTCCATTTGTCGCACAATTTGGTTGACTAAAGTGCCAATTTTTGACGGTTCAATGTTGCGTTTGCGGGTTGCTAAAGCAATAGAGTATTCCAATTTATCCCGTTCAAAAGGAACCTTCGTCCCATCCTTTTTTATAACTGTCAAATCGCGCAATTGAACGTGTTCAACGGTCGAAAAACGCGCGTGACATTTTGGACAACCGCGTCGACGGCGAATGCTTGTTCCATCGTCGCTTGGACGAGAATCTTTAACTTGGGTATCAGCATAACCGCAAAACGGACACTTCATCAAACGCCTCCTTCATAAATAGGAAATTTTCGACACAGTTCGGTTGTCTTTGTTTTGATGTCTTCAATTGTTGCGGATAAAGTGTCTTTGCCCATATTGTCTACAATATCAGCAATCCAATATCCAATTTGTTTGAATTCTTCTTCTTTAAATCCGCGGGTTGTGCCGGCTGGAGTTCCTACACGCAGACCGGATGTAATGCTTGGTTTTTGAGGGTCGTTCGGTACTGCATTTTTATTGCAAACAATATGGGCCGCAGCCAAAGCATCACAGACTTCGTTTCCTTTAAGGCCTTGTTTGCGTAAATCGATTAAAATCAGATGCGTATCTGTTCCGCCGGAAACCATATCGATACCTCGTTCTTTAAGGGCTGTTTCCAGGGCCTTTGCGTTTTTGATAATTTGGGCCGCATATGATGCGAATTCTGGTTGTAGAGCTTCTTTAAATGCGACGGCTTTTCCCGCGATAATATGCATCAATGGGCCGCCTTGTAGACCTGGAAAAATAGCAGAATTAAATTTTTTAAACAAGTCTTCCTTGTTGGTTAAAATGACGCCGCCACGGGGGCCACGCAATGTTTTATGCGTTGTAGATGTGACAACATCAGCATAATCCAAAGGATTCGGAATTTGTTTGCCCGCAACTAAACCGGCGAAATGGGCCATGTCGACCATGAAATATGCCCCGACGGAATCGGCAATTTCGCGGAAACGTTTAAAGTCAATCAATCTGGCATAGGCAGATCCGCCTGTAATAATTAATTTCGGTTTGTATTCAAGTGCCAATTTTTGAACGGCATCATAATCAATTAAGCCATCTGCATTGACGCCATATTGAACAGCATTGTAGTATTTCCCAGATGAGGATACTTTTGCGCCGTGTGTTAAATGGCCACCTGCATCTAAGCTAAGCCCCATTACGGTGTCGCCGGGTTGCAAAAGTGCCATATAAACTGCCGCATTGGCTTGTGATCCGGAATGTGGTTGAACATTGACAAATGTAGCGTTAAACAATTTTTTTAAACGTTCTTGGGCTAGAATTTCCACGCCATCTGCAAATTCACATCCATGATAATATCGTTTTGCGGGATAACCTTCCGCATATTTATTTGTAAAAACAGAACCCATCGCCTGCAATACCGCTTTTGATACAATATTTTCCGAAGCAATTAGCTCGATATGATCTTGTTGACGAGATAGCTCTTGGTCAATCAAATCGGCAATCTCGGGGTCTTCCTGTTTTAATGGTGTTGTAAAAAAATTATTCATCTGTCATCCTTTCAAGAGCATCAACCCGAACGCAATGTCGGCCACCTTCAAAATCTGTTGTTAAAAATTCATTTATACATTTTTGGGCATCATCTGATGAGATGAATTTCGCCCCAAAGACGAGAACGTTGGCATTATTATGAGCTCGGGAAAGTCGGGCCTCTTCTGGACAGTGCACTAATGCAGCCCGGATAAATGGATAACGGTTAGCTGCAATACTCATGCCTATTCCGGAGGTGCAGATTAAAATGCCTTTGTCTGCCTCTTTGTTTTTAATGCCAGTTGCCAATAATTTTGCATAGTCTGTGTAATTGACAGAGGTTGTCTCATGTGTGCCATAATCCACAACCTCATAATTTTGTTGTTGCAAGTATGATTTCAAGTTTTCTTTAAGGTCAAAACCACCATGATCAGAGGCAATTAATATCTTTTTTTCTTGCATCTTGGCTCCTTGTTTGTTAAAATTGCTTTAATATTACTTGAAATATGTTTTTTGTGCAAGGAAATTTTATGGAAAAAATTTTTTTAGGCATTGATTATGGATCGAAACGTATAGGCTTGGCGTTGGCCGGAGAAAAGGAACGTATTGCCCGGGCTTTTAAAACGATACATAAATTAAATGAGTTGGATGATATTGTATCAGCCAAGGATGTATTCGCTTTTGTGATTGGTATGCCTCTTCAACCGGATGGGAGTGAGGGGGATACAGCCGAACAAGCCCGTTTGTTTGCCAACAGAATTGCGGAAAAATACGGATTGCCAATCCATTGGCAGGATGAGCGAAAAACTTCCTCGGAAGCGGAAAATTTTTTGAAAAATGGCCTATGCATGCGTCCCCAAAAGCGGAAAGATGTTTTGGATGCCGAAAGTGCGCGTGTGATTTTAGATCGTTGGTTGAAAAATAATTGAGCGTCCAGCTAAAATATCTTGACAATAAGTGGCTTGTGTGTCAAAATGCATCCCATATACAATAAAGGAGTCACTATGAAGAAAATTTTGTTGTTTGGCACGATAATTTTACTTGCTTCAACAGTTTTAGCTTTTGGTGGCGGTGGTGGTAAAAGTCGCAAATCTTCCGTTTATCGTGGCACAGGCGTTGATTCCATTGGTGTGTATATTGGCGGAAATGGGAATGGAAAAAATGTTGAAGATGCCGCTACTCGGTCAGATTGTGTAGAACAAGGAAAGTTTTGGTGCCATACTACGCATGCCTGCGTAAAGGATGAAGCCGCCTGTTTGGCTCAATGCCCAGAGGATAGACTGTGTGGCCCCGAAGATAACAAAGTTTGTTGTGCTAAAGGAAATGTATGTGTAGATAACACCTATTGCTGTTTTTATGATGAGGACAAGGAGGCCCCAGATACAAACTCATGTTGTGATGTGGGATCCGTCGGTTATGGTGGTTATGACTCCGAATCGGGAGAAAACATTTGTTGTCCGTCTGGTACATGGTTATCAGAAGCGGAACAAGGGGCTGGGTCTACTTATGGCTATGGTTCCGGCTATGGTTATAATCAGGCTATGTGCTGTTCAGAAGATTCTGATGGTTTTGCCCCCGCAGATAAACGTTGTTGTGGATCCGACGAAACTTTAATGGGATGGTGGTGTTGTCCGGCCGGTACAACCGAATTTTCACCATCCACGGGATGTTGTACCCCCGACAGAGTCAAAGAATATTTTGACGATATGCCCGTATGCTGTGATGCGGGACAAACACCTTATTGTGCCCAACGCGATTTAGAAGGT
>CAJOPC010000003.1 GCA_905236245.1 uncultured Alphaproteobacteria bacterium | reverse complement strand
TTGAACTTGGGTGCGTAGCTCAGCGGGAGAGCATTACCTTCACACGGTAGGGGTCACAGGTTCAATCCCTGTCGCACCCACCATTTAATCAAAGGATCCCGTATCTACTTTATTTATTGTAGTTCGAAAAAAATTATCACAGATGAAAATATTAACCCCAGAACAAAGTCAAGATTATGATATTGTTCGCGCATTGGCCGAACAAGCAACTCACAAAAATGTTTGTAATATCAAGATATTACGTGGAAGAAATTCGTATAACTATTTAATAGATGACCATATCATTTTGAAGTTGCCTCAATCTGAAGAAACCGCCACAACATATCCAACGATTGCCCAAAATGCCCCTGTTTTACAAGAGCATTTATCTGTTCAAATTCCTCAGCCTTCTTTTCATATTCTTGATATTCATAAAAATCCAACGCCGGCATTGACCTATGAGTGTATTGATGGACAAACCATGACCCGTATTCAATTTCATGAAAAATCTCAGCATGATCGAGAATATTATATGGATCAGTTGGCACAAATTATTCATGAAATTCATCTAATTCCAACAACACAATTGCCTGTTATCCCACCAAGTGCTTTCCAAATTGGAACTCAAAAATTATTTGCAACTTCACCTTTGCTAGCTTCTGTTTCGCATGAGGTTTTGCGTAGAATTTTTGCTTCAGACAGCGGACCGTTAGCCCATTTTGATTTGCATAGTGATAATGTATGCACGACCCCCAAGAGCAAGATAGTTGGAATTATTGATTTAGAGGGAATTGTGCGTGGAAAACCTTATTTGTCTTTCCGACCTACACTATATTCGCCTAAAAACTTAGAGTATTTAACATCCCGTTATATAAGCAGTTATCCTCATGAATTGTCTCGGGTTCAATTAAAGGCGTTCCAATCTACATATAATAGCATATTGTCTTTGTGTTGCTTTGCCCAGTTTGTGTGTGGAAAACGAAAAGAAGAAATATTTGATCGGGTTCAAGATCACCGTCTTTTAACCAAAATGTTCAGAGAATATGATCGGAAATAAGATATTCACTATAACAAAAAATCCCCATTGTTTCCAATGGGGGGTAATAACTTGTTTTAGTTATATTGCAAACTAAATTTGAAAATCTTGCTAATGGGCTTTCCCTTATATTTGTTATGAAAGCAGCTTATCCTTGTACTTTGGCGATTCTTTGTTGAAGGACAAAGTCTGCTAATCTGACGCTTAATTCTTCCTCTTTAGTGGCGCCTTGATATAATTGTTTATACCCTTCCCGTAAATTTTTTAATTGCTTAATTTTGTCTTCTCTGCGCTGTTGGTTCTTTTCTTGTTCTGTCATTTTTCATCCTTTCTTAATTGACAAGTTAAAACAGTTTTTCATAGGAACCCCATCTGTTTACACATTTTATCAAAGGAGGCCTATTATCACGTCCACTGTTTCAAAGACGTAATTTCTTCCAAAACTCTTTCATCTGTTGATTCATCTTATTTGCACTTCACCTTGATGTAACCATTTGACTTAGTGCTACTTGTGCAGTAAATCTTCTTAGGATTTTTCCCGGTAGCGGCGGCAACTCTGGCGCGCTCTTCATCAATTCTAGCTTGGACCCGAGCATCTTCATATGCCTCTCGCTGTCCATCAGCAACAGCATCACGCATGATTCTTTCTTGTTCTTCTAACTCTTTTTTCCTGCGTGCCTCATCCATATCTCTCTTTCCAAAATATTGAATACATGGCCACAAATTAGAACCACCATCCCCATTTTGCCCCCAATAGCCAGCACATTTTCCATTTATGGCATTAATTTTATTTTGTATTTTTTGAACGGCACTATAGCTCATCCATTTTGTATCACCCATTGTCGTAAAATAGTCATCAAAGAACATTCGGCAGGTCATGTAATTTTGAGTTCCTGGGGAAAATCTCAAATTATAACTACATTGATTATGTAGCGCTTCATCATAACGATAGTTTGCAGCCAGTCGCTCTTCGGCCGAAATACAAGCCGTCAAAGATAGACACAAGAAAAATGCTAGAAATTTTTTATTCACCTGACCCACCTCCTCTGTTTTTTTATCCCAAAATCAGACGAATTGCAAGATATTTTTTTATGTTTATGAATTTATTTTATTACTCTTTGAAAAATAAACTATTTCGATCCGGCCTTTGGAATTTTATTCAGCATAAAAATGCATAATATGAAAAGGGCTCCATATCCAAATAGAGAGTATTCAATGTTTGTAAATAGTAAACTTTGTTTTATTGCCAGTAAAATGCCGCTGGATAGTAAAGCGGCCACCATGAAGTTAACACTTGAAATCAAAGATCTGTTTTCGGATTTTATTTTGCCATGGACATAGGAAACGGCTGCAACGGTATAGGCCAATTGAAGCCCGGTTGTGAAACAAACTATTAATAACATACAAACCGATAAGTATATATTTTTGATGTAAAAGGCCAATCCCATGCCGAATATAGAAAAAATGAAGAAGCTATATGTTAGTTTTTTGAGCTGTGGTAACGTTAAAAGATTTGTGACTTTTTCAATGAATATACTAAATCCGGAACGGGACATATGATTGATAAAACTAATGATCCCAAACCAGATAATGGGGATTAAACTACAAAGCATCAGAGGCTGAAAGGACCATACCAATAAAATTGTTGTGGCGCTAAAAAGTCCAGAATAAAATATCACGCGCCATAAATCTTGATTTATGATACGGCGTAAGACTGTAAAAATTTCTAAATAATGCCCAAGCAAGCTGGTCCGTTTTTGATTAAAAATTGGTAGTTCCGGAAGACGACAAAGACAAAAGATAGATAAAAGAATAAAAATGACATCTAAGAATACCAAAAATTTCAAAGGAAAGCTTGTTAAAAAGAACGGGCCAATTAAAGCACTTATTGCTGAGGATAGACTCATGAAGAAGTTTAATTTGCCGTATTTTTTTGTCATTTTATATTGTTTGTTTTGTGTTTTTAGATAATCGCACATATAACTATCCACGATTCCAGAAAAGAAACTTTTCGATAGTGCATATGAAATTTCCCCAATTAAAACAATCCAATAGCCGGAAAAATTTAACCACAGTAAAGCTCTGGTTAGGGCAAATAACATAGATAAAATTAAAATTTTCTTTTTGGAAAAAAGATCTGCCAAATAGCCTGCCGGGATGTAGAATAATAAAGAGACAGAAGTCACAATTCCTTGAAAGAAGAAAAAGTCACCAAGTGATAAACCATTTTGCTGGTAAAAAAGATACAAGACGGGCAATAGAAAAACCTGCCCTCGTAAAAAGACAGCAAGATCCAAGCAAAATAGTGGACTTTTAAAATTAACCATTTAGTTTAAATCTTGCCTCCCCTTTGTGTTCAATTCAGATAATTAGACAAAGAAATTTATTTGTATTTTTTCATTTCTTTTTTGATCCAACTCTGGGCAAAAGCTGCGGCTTCAGCCACAGGGATCATTCCCTTTTCATCTGTTCCGCGGACCTTGTATTCAATCATTCCTTGAGCCAATGCTTTCGGCGCCACAATTAAACGCAATGGAATGCCCGTCAAATCGGCTTCGGCAAATTGAACACCTGCGGACAAATTGCGGTCATCATACAATACCTCAACTCCAGCTTTTTCTAAATCTGCATATAATTGTTCGGCTGTGTTTTTGATTTCATCCTTATCTAAGCCCATAGCATTGATTTGAACTTGCCAAGGGGCAATGGATAAAGGCCAAATCGGACCATAATCATCATGGTGTGCCTCAATCACAGATGCTAATGAGCGCCCAATACCGATACCATAGCAAGCCATCAATGGCACTTTATCTTCACCATTTTCATCAGTGTAGGTCATTTTCATGGATTCGGTATATTTTGTTCCTAATTTAAAGATGTTGCCAACCTCAATACCGCGGGTCAAATGTAATTTCGCTCCGCATTTAGGACAAACATCTCCTTCTTGAACGGTGGCGATATCTACAATTTCAGCTTTTGGTGTATCGCGCGACACATTGAAATTTTTCAAATGGAAGCCTTCTTTATTTGCACCACAAATTAAATTATATGCTTTAGCAACGGATTTATCCACATATACTTTGCAAGTTAGCCCTATGCCAGAAGCAAAACCTGGCACAGCCCCTACTTCACGCACAGCTTCATCTGTTGCAAAGTTAAATAGGCATTTCAAAACCTTTGCCAATTTTGTTTCATTGACTTCCAAATCTCCACGAATTACAACGGCTACGGTCTCATTTTTCTCCGTGGTATAAAACACCATTTTGGCCATTTTATGTGCAGAAACACCGATCAATTTTACTAAATCTTCAATGGTTTTTGTATTGGGCGTAGCAATTTCTTCTAATGGTAGCAAATCCTCTTTTTTATATTGATATTCGGTGGTAGCTACTTCTGCGTTCCAATAGGATTTACATTCTGGGCACATGACAACCTTGTCTTCACCAACATCTGTTACCAATTGATATTCGTGAGCAACTTTTCCCCCCATCATGCCGGTATCAGATTGAATGGCCACCACTTCAGGAATGCCGATACGGCGATAAATTGTATGGTATGCCTCGGCGACCTTTTCATAATATTCATCTAAATCTTTTTCATTTGTATGAAAAGAATAAGCATCCTTCATTGTAAATTCGCGCACACGAATTAAACCTCCGCGGGAACGTGCTTCATCCCGATACTTTGTTTGAATTTGATACAACATGAACGGATAGTCACGATAGCTTGTCGCCTCAGTTCTGGCCAAAGCTGTGCAAGGTTCTTCATGCGTCATGCCGAGCAACATATCATGGCCTGTTCTATCCTTAAAACGCAATAATTCCGGGCCAACGCTGTCCCAACGACCGGATTCTTCCCACATCTCGCGCGGCATTACCACAGGCATCATAACTTCTTGGCCATCAATTTTATTCATTTCTTCGCGAATAATATTTTCAATCTTTTGTTGTACACGTTTGCCCGGTGGCAATAAAGAATAAATACCATTTGCAACAGGGCGCATATAGCCGCCACGCAATAGATAAATATGACTTGCTAAAATGGCATCGGCCGGTTTTTCTTTATGTTTTCTGGATATAAGTTTAGATTGACGCATGGGGTGATCCTTTCCGTTAATTGCGTTTACAATGACGCCATTATATCAAAATCAAAATGATAATGCAACAAAAAAACACCCCAAAATTTGAGGCGTTTTTTAAATTTAGTATTCGATAATATTATCAACGTTGATGTTGAGTAGCCACAGGGCCGCTGGCTTTAACCCTAGCTTGACGAGCATCTTGAATATAATCTGTCGCCATAGCAATATAAGCAGCCACCAAGGCAATCCAAAGAGCTGTTTTCACGATTTGCCGTTTTTTATTGTCATAAAGAGCCAGATTTTTTGGCTTTTTGCGAGTCAATTTTTCTTTTGCAACATCATAACCGGAACAAGTAAAATCTGCAACATAACCAATGCATTGTCAATGCCATTGTATAGGCCTTTGAATGGGCGCATAAAACCATTAGCAAACGAACGTATTGCTCCTTCGCGCTCTTCCCCAGGGAGTTTATATCTATGTTGATTGTCTTCCAGTATAATACCATTAATCGGTAAACGACCCAAATTTAAAGGTTGTTGTGTTTTTGAATTGTCCATTGATGATCTCTCCTTTTTAGAAACAAGAACATTCTAACATATTTTTAACTTTTTGTCAAGTTATATTTATTTTGACAAGCTGGAAGATTTGAAAAATAATACTTGCCCTTGGGTATTTTTTTTGCTAGACTCTTACCAAAGATGGGAGGATACATGAGAAATTTAAAAGCATTTTTATTGGCAACCTGTTTATGTATAAGTGGTATCAGCTATGCACAATTTGAATTTGATGTAGATGGATGTGAAACCTTGATTGCTGATGCGGAATTGGAACCTTCCAAGACAATTTATTCTGAATGTGGTTTTGATGATGTGCAAACTGCTTTTGTGCATTGGGCGCCTTTGGCCGAACAACAGCGTTGGAAAAATGCTATGTATGAGATTTATTCTCGACATCCAAATTATCCGGGTATTAAGACTTTTATATACAAAGCTGCTGAATTTGGACATCCAGAAGCATTGGTATATGTTGGTGATGAATTGTTTGATCAAGGAAAGATCAGTGAGGCTATGCGTTACTATAATCGTGCTGTTCGTGGAAATTTGAGTGAAGCAACCCAAGGACGGATCACTGGTCGTTTGGGTGCGCTTTATGCTAATCCAGAAAGCTCTTATTTTGATTACAAGAAGGCTATCCCTCTACTTCGTAAAGCTGCATTGCAAAGAGATGCTTTGTCCAATAATATCATGGGTGTTTATACATTGTTGGGACAAAATGGTGTAAGACGGGATCCACAAGAAGCATTTAAATATTTTTGGCGTGCCGCATTGCTAGGGTGTAAGGCGGCCGAAGAAAATTTAGGTTTCTTTATGCTTGGGCACCAACGACAGATTAGCAGTGATATGGTGACACAAGAGGTGTCTGATCGCTTGTATTCTTGCGATGAGCTTTTAACAACTCATAATAATTTGCCAATTAAACATTTTACATTTTCACCAAAAGAATGTGCCAATATCAATTATTATGCTGAAAGATTAGTTGATACGGCCCTCCCCTTTGTCGGCAAAGAGGAATGTTCATTTAGTGCTGATATGAATGAAATGGCCGATTTTTTAACAAAATAGATAAAAAAGGCTTGCAATTTAGTTTGAAAACTGGTATAATAGCGCCATTCCGGTAATCCTTGCCCGTGTCCCGGAATGCGGGCTATGTTTCAGGTGGGCGTGCCATAGGGGCCCGTTCGCATAAACCGAAACGAGAAAAACCATAAGGAGAGGTAAATATGCCCTTTTATGAAACTGTATTTATTGCTCGTCAAGATTTAACACCTGCAAAGGTCAAAGAATTGGCGAACAAGTTTACTGCTGCTATTAAAGATAACGGTGGTATTGTCGCAAAAACCGAAGATTGGGGTTTGCGTGATTTAGCTTATAAAATTCAAAAAAACCGTAAAGCTTACTATACAATGTTGGCGATTGATGCTCCGGCAACTGCCGTCATCGAAATGGAACGCCTCATGCGCTTAGATGAAAATATCTTGCGTTATTTAAGCATTAAGGTGGACAAATTGGAAGAAGGTCCTTCTGCTATGTTGGAAGTTCGCTCCAAACGTCAAAAAGAAGATAAATTTGAAGTCGAAATCGAGAAAGCAGAGGTGTAATATGGAAAAAACATTTGGATCTCATAATTGTCCTTTCTGTAAAGGAAATGCTGACGAAATTGATTACAAGAATTTGCGTTTAATTTCCAGATATATCGCTGAACGTGGAAAGATTGCTCCTGCTCGCGTTTCTGGGTTGTGTGCAAAACATCAACGTCGTATGGCTCAGGCCATTAAACGCGCTCGTTTCTTGGCTTTCTTGCCTTTTGTGAGCGAAGAATAAGGAGGTTATTATGGAAATTATTTTATTGGAACGCATTGATAGACTTGGCCAAATGGGCGATGTCGTAAATGTTAAAAATGGTTACGCTCGTAACTACCTCTTTCCGCAAAAGAAGGCTTTGCGTAAAACTGCTGATAACATGAAAGCTTTTGAAGCAAAACGTGCTGAATATGAAGCTATCAACGCCAAATTAAAAGCTGATGCAGAAAAATTAGCAAAGGATATCAAAGGATTGTCCATTACAATTATTCGTCAGGCCGCAGAAACTGGTCAGCTGTATGGTTCTGTTACAGGCCGTGATATCTGTGATGCTATCGCTGAAAAAGGCTTCCATGTTGAACGTCGTCATATTGAATTGAATACTCCATTTAAGGTTATGGGTGTTTTTGATATTACTTTGAAATTACATCCGGATGTGGAGCAAACAATTCGTTTGAACATTGCTCGTTCTGAAGCTGAAGCTCAAAGAGCTGTTCATAAGGCTAATAAAGCTGCAAAGGCTAAAGAGGAAGCTCTTGTTGTTGAAGAGGCAGCTCCAAAAGCTGTTGAAGCAACAGAGGAAGTTGCCGAAGAGAAAGCTGAAAAAAAGGAACCTAAAAAGGTTGCAAAAGCTTCAAAAGCCAAAAAGAAAGCTGAATAATCAAGCTTCTCAAAATAAATGGCACCTTAAATTGGGTGCCATTTTTTTATTTTAAATTTCAAATATTAACTTTCTTCGCCAAATTTATTTTTTACCAAAGCAACCAAAGCTTTTACTGCTTTTTCTGCGTCCGGGCCTGTGGCTGTTATTTTCAAGGTATCCCCCAAGGGAGCTGCTAACATCAAAAGCCCCATAATCGATTTGCCGGACATAGGGGTGCCTCCTGCCTTAGAAACCATAATCTCGCTTTGAAAAGTTTCAGCCAATTTTACAAAGGTAGCTGTTGCACGTGCGTGAAGCCCCTTTATATTCTGAATTTTAACGCGTTTTGTTATTGTACACATTAAATATTCCCCCTTTTGCAAAAAGGAATTGGCGTTCTCGGCGGGAGTCGAACCCACGGCCCACAGTTTAGGAAACTGTTGCTCTATCCATCTGAGCTACGAGAACTGGCTACAAAACCCTATTCCTTAGATTTTGGAGCGGAAGAAGCCAAATACTCACAGAACATACGAACGAGAGCGAATTCCGCAACCAACATTAAAAGTGTCAATAAAAACAATGAAAATGGGCCGGAAATCAACAAACTCAACGAACTGATGACACCAAAAGCAATCAAAGCAATTGCTACAAAATAAATGATTTTTGCAAATGGGGCCAATTTGGGGGCCAATTTTTCTGTTAAAATAGGACTATCCAAATCTAATAATTTTTTAAATGTTTCTTTCATTTTTCACTCCTTTTTTATTTGTTTAATTTTCTCATTGTGGGGAAAGCCAATACATCGCGAATAGATGTATTGCCGGTTAAGAACATAATTAACCGGTCCATGCCAATTCCCAATCCCCCGGTGGGTGGCAAACCATGTTCCAAAGCTTCAACAAAATCATCATCCATCATATCGGCTTCATCATCTCCAGCTTCACGAGCTTTAACTTGCTCTTCAAAGCGAGAACGTTGATCCAATGGATTAGTGAGCTCTGAATAAGCGTTACACATTTCTTTGCAGTTAATAAATGTTTCAAAACGTTCTACTAAACGAGGTTCTTTGCGATGCACCTTTGTCAAAGGTGACATAGATTTTGGATGATCTGTAACGTGAACGGGTTGAATCAAATGTTCTTCACATTTCTCTTCAAATACAGCGGCCAAACAATGACCCCAATCGGCATTGTCGTCAACATGTACACCTAACTTATCAGCCGCAGCACGTGCTTCTTCATCTGTTTCAATAGCCATGAAATCCACGCCAGTATATTCCTTTACTAAATCGTGCATAGAACGACGGGCAAAAGGCTTAGATAAATCAAACTTTTTGCCATCATATTCAATTTCCAATGTCCCATTGACATCCATACAGGCTTTGCGGACAACTTCTTCAAATAAATCCATCATGTCATTATAGTCCATATAAGGAATATAAACTTCCATGCCAGTAAATTCCGGATTATGTGTTGTGTCCATACCTTCGTTGCGGAAATTGCGGGCAAACTCAAATACGCCTGGCATACCACCAACGACTAATCTTTTCAAAAACAGCTCTGGTGCCACGCGTAAGAACAAATCCATATCCAATGTATTGTGATGTGTAATAAACGGTTTCGCCGTTGCCCCGCCTTTAATCGTGTGTAACACAGGGGTTTCCACTTCAATCAATCCCTTAGAAAGGAACAATTGGCGAATAGACTCAATAATTTTGCTGCGCTTGATTAGTGTTTCTATGGATTCTGGATTCATAATCATATCCAATTCGCGGTGACGATATTTTGTGTCTGTGTCTGTCAAACCGTGAAACTTTTCAGGTAATGGCAATAAAGCTTTGGCTAACATGGTAATTTCTTGAGTATTAACAGATAATTCCCCACGTTTTGTCCGGCGCACAGTTCCTTTAACACCGATGATGTCACCAATATCCACCATATCCAACATTTCTAATACTTCTGGGGCAGAACTCTCTTTAGATGTATAAATTTGAACCTTGCCTGTAGTATCATAAATATCCATAAACATGCCAGAATTGCGAATTGCCCGCACGCGTCCAGCCACGGATACGATATCTTCTGTTTGTGTATCGGGGGCTAATTCAGCGTACTTTTCGGACAAAGATTTAGAAGTCGCCGTCGGTTTATAGATATGAGGATACGCATTGATTCCTTTTTCTTCTAATTTCTTCAACTTTTCCAACCGAATTTGGCGTTGTTCATGTCCTAAATTTTCATCCGTTGTCATCTTAAATCCTTTCATCTGATAGCGACACCTAAGTACAATACATGTTTTTAAAAAGAAAGTCAAATATTTTTCTACGTCAAAAACGACTTTTCGCAATAAAGAATTTTGAACAAGGACAATACAAAAGCAAAAGGCATTACTTTGGGTAGTTCCCAACAGAACAATAGAATCTCTAAACAAAAACTATCTTAATAGATTATTTTATTAAAATCAATATATTAAAGTAAATAATTATGTTTATGCTTTAATTAGAAAGCTCTCTTAATCGTCTTTACGCCCACTAGAATATGGATGCTCCTCATGCCGCATTCGTGCAGAAGATCTTACCCTTCTCTTCGCCTGAGAATTTTCTTGTGCTTCTGATATCTCAAAAGCATCTGCCCCTTCTCGAGCAATAGCATTATCTAAACCCTTATTATTTCCAATTTGTGCTTGCGGACTGGCCCCTAATTGATCATCTAGACCACGCTTATTACCAAAGCTTCCTCCAGAACGCTCTAAAGATAATTTTTGAGGTTCCATAACCGGATTAAGTCTAGGAAAACTACCCGCAGCTGTTGGATTTAACGTTGTACCATGTACTGTGACTGTTGCTGGGTGATTAGTTTGTAAGATAAAGCCTTTAGCTTCCTCTGGTAAAGTAAGAGAAGTAGGATAGACAATATCTACTTGATCGGAAGCGACAAAGAAGGGGTCAGTTCTGAACACTGCACGCTCATTTCCATTTTCATCTATCTCTGTTGTATAACGATATACCTCTTTTTTATCGTAGTTAACTATAGCAGCCACTTCTCCATCTGGAGAATGTACTGTCCAATCACCAACACTTTGTCCATTTCTATGTCGGCCTTCATATTTCGGAATGCCTGTAGATAGTCCGTTTCCATCAATCCAATATTCCATATATTCGCCATCTGAAAAGTTTCCTTTGGCAATAACATTTTCGTTTGCATCGAGACGGAAATATTCGCCGACCAATCGATCATCTTCAAAATTAGCACATTCTAAGACATGTTCTTCTGGATGCTCTTTATCCCATTCTGGCGACACAGTTATCCAATGGCCAGTCCTTTTTCCATCTTCATCATATTGGCCTATACATTTTACTTTCCCTGTGGATATGCCATTTTCATCTGTCCAATACTCAATATATTGTCCATTTTTAAGCTGAGCAATCAAGTGCCCTTCCTCATCAACCCGATCAAATGAAATCAATTTTCCTTTTTCATAATTAGCTCGTTCCAAAATATGCTCTTCTGGATGGTTTGGATCCCATTCCGGTGATACAGTTATCCACTGTCCTTCCCTTTTGTCATTTTCATATTGGCCTACAACAGCAGCATAGCTTCCATTTGGACCTAAATTATAAAAAGTGGCAGGCCCTTGTTTAACATCATGTTTATAATTAATACGAGCGCCCAAAATAGGTTGTCCATCTGGAGTTAAAACGGAATTTCCCTTGTCATCAAGCATAGCAAAGTCACATTCCCCATTTTTCATCATACCATCACGAAGCGCAATATAGCTATCCAAAGCAACACTGCTAGCTAAAATGGCACCTTCTCCAGGGCCAGTTAAAACACCAGCAGCAGATACAATATCCATTCCTGCACTAGCCAATTCTAAACCCATGCCAGTCCAATCGCCATCCCAAGCACGAATAGCCGCATAACCAATGCCAACAATAGTTCCAACAATAGGAATTGATTTGGCGGCCACCTGTCCACCTTTTGTGGCTACAAACTTTGCTCCTCTTTTAGCAGCAACAGCTATAACTGCACCAGAACCTGCAACTACTAAACCTCCTGTTGTTAAAGCAAGATTAGCTTTCTGTGCGGCTAAAGTTGTATTATCTGATACTCCCATCAGTTCGCCCAGATTATTTTTCTTTCGCTCAGATTCCCAATCTTGAAATTGCTGACCTGCCCAGGTAGCTGCATAGGCCAAACCTGCACGAGCAGTCAAATGGGCAGCAGCTGTTCCAACAGGAGCAAGATCACGAACCCATGCTCTTTGCACACGTCTGGACAAATCCCGTTTACTGCTTGCAACAGCTCTTCTTAAACGAATCACGCCTGGATCAGAATCTACACAACGCTCTCTTAATTTTCTATCAAATTTTTGAAATGCTAAAACTTCATCTGTAGAAATATCAATAACACAAGTAGCAGAAGGATCAGTGCTGCCAATATTAATATGTGCTTTTTCTGCTAATTCGCGATACCTCATTTGTTCTTTTTTAGATAGGTGCAACATTAATTCCTCTGCAGGCATATTCCTAAGCCTGCCTTCTGCAGCACTCAACTGTTGGCTTATACGCTCATAATTATTATAAAGACTGATTGTTTCTGCTACTTCTGCTGGCAATAAAAATTCACCTTGTCGGCGCTCCCAGTTCCTATCCAGCAACTGTGTTCGAACTTCTATCTCTTCAGATGAATTTACTGCTTGTTCCAAAAAATCATGAACAACAGCCCTAGCTTCTCGGGACTGTTTAGCATCTGCGGTTAATAATTCATCTATCGCAGCATGTTCATTTATATTGCCATGTGTCAATTGACCGTCTGAACTTGTCACACTTGTAGGCATTAACAATGTTTTATTGTCATTTTGAAACACTGTCGAACCGACAACTTCATCCATTACATAAAATCTGTCTGGCATTACAGTTTCTCCAGTCATCTCGTGAACCATATTTGCCAATTGAGCTTTATTGTATACAATATCTGTCTGAAAAGAGCGTTGTAAATTAGGATCACTTAATGGCAAAACTTCAAGTACTGTTGCTTTTGAAGAATGAACAGGCTCTCGGGGATTAAAATTTAAAATCGACAGATTTCTCATGGTTTTATCAATTTCCTGCTCGGTTATTCCAGCTCCTCGTAAATGTGAAATTAAATACTGTTCCAATTCATAACCAACAGTCGAACCATGGCACCAACCCACAAGAGTAACATTTCTTAAATTATTTTGAATTTCTTTAACCGGTCTTAATGTTCCTGATTGATCGTACAATAGGTTATGAAAAGTTGAATCGAAGAAATCCTTGTAACGAGATTGGTATGGTATCACATCCAACCAGCTTTCTCCCACACTAGAAATCAAATCTGTTCTTGCTTGTTGTAATTGAGGACCTGGAGCGTCATAATAACAAGAGTATATATCGGCATCCGCATCTGGAGGCAACCATTTATCCACCCAATGGCCAATAAGATTAGCATCACCAGCATTTCTAATGCCATCACCAGGAAACACAATAAAATGATGCTTATCTGGATCCGTTAAAAAACTCGGGGAAAGAGTCTCATTGACAACACCCGCTTTGCTTCCTCTCGTATATTCTCCGATTGATACTCTAATTTGTTCGCTTTCAAGATCTGTCATTTTTACTCCTTATAAACTATAATCATTGGGCAAAGGCAAAACTTTATTCACAATCTGAGTTTCAGAAACGTGTCTTTTTACCTTTTGTTCTAAGCAATGACAAAATTCAGCTCCGTACTGTTTACTTACAGCATAATAGATTATAGGCAAATCAACTATCTGAGCACACTCCAAAATCATACGATCAAATAGACGATAAGCAGAGGGCGCATCATAAAAATATGGAACAGTACCAATAAGTGAATTGGTAAAAATCTTTTTCTGTACAGCCAGAGGCAGCATTTTTTTCTTTGTTAAAATATCTTCACGTATCTGATTATATAGTGTCATAGCACATCGAAAAGATTTGTGCTGTACGGAAACTTCCAAAGGATTCTGATTATCAATTAACTCATATGCTTTTTGAGGATTTTGCGATAAATAAGTATTAAAATTTATGACATCATCCGAATATAACAAATTTTTGTACATTCTAAACCTCCATCAAATTATTTGATGAAGTCAGATTATAAAATAGATTTGATATTGTCAAGAGAAATTATTTCTTTTTAAGGTGTCCGATAACAGCTGTTACGGAGGCCGGCGTAATTCCGCGCATACGGCTCATAGCGCCAATAGTAGCTGGACGCTCACGATCCAGTCGTTCCACAATTTCGTTGGAAAGCCCCCCAACTTTGTGATAATCCAAGGATGCTGGAATTTTTAGAGCTTCATCTTTTTTAAAATCTGCAATATCTTGCACTTGGCGAGCTAAATAACCTTGATAACGCCCTTCAATTTCTAATTGTTCGGCAATATCTTCTTTAATTTTGGCAAGCTCTGGAAAAACTTCTACAACTTCTTTCCAACCCACATTTGGATAAGACAATAAATCAAATGGTGTGCGTTTCCGACCATCTACATTGACCTGAAAACCCAACTTTTTCAATTCTTTTGGCGTTTTGGAAAGAGATAAAACCAATTTGCGGGCGTCATTAAGTTTCTTTTGCTTGGCCTTAAATGCTTTGGCCCGTTCTTTGCCAACACAACCAATTTTAATGCCAGCTGGGGTTAAGCGTAAATCTGCATTATCTGCTCGCATGGTCAAACGATATTCTGCTCGTGAGGTAAACAAGCGATATGGCTCATCCACGCCCAATGTCGTAATGTCATCAATCATCACACCCAAATAGCTATCTGCACGATCCATTGTAAATTCTTCTTTGCGGTCAAGCGCCTTTAATGCGGCGTTTACACCAGCTAATAATCCCTGCCCTGCGGCTTCTTCATAACCCGTCGTTCCATTGATTTGGCCGGCCAAAAACAGATTCGGCACCTTCTTTGTTTCCAAAGTCAATTTTACTTCACGCGGATCCACATAGTCATATTCAATCGCATAGGCATAGCGCAGAATCTTAACCTTTTCCAAACCAGGGATGGAGTGAATAAAGGCATCTTGAACATCCTTTGGTACACTGGATGAAATGCCATTTGGATAAATACTTTTTCCACCACGTGTTTCAGGTTCCAAGAAAATATGATGACTATCGCGGCCTTTAAAACGTACTAATTTTGTTTCAATGCTAGGACAATACCGAGGCCCGGTCGAGGTAATCTGTCCATCGAACAAAGGAGCTCGATCTAAATTGTCCAAAATGATCTTGTGTGTTTCTGGCGTCGTGTGTGTAATCCAACAAGGGACCTGCTCTTGTGGCAGATCTTTTGTCATAAAGGAAAATGGCCGTGGCGGGTTATCTCCATCTTGTCGTTCACATTTTGACCAATCTATTGTGTCACGATCTAACCGTGCTGGGGTTCCTGTTTTCAAGCGTCCAAGGATCAATCCTAATTTTTTTAACGCGGGCGTAATACCATAACAAGCAGGCTCTCCAAAGCGACCACCTTTTGTTTTTTCCTTGCCTACATGCATGATGCCATTTAAAAAGGTTCCTGTGGTCAAAACTGTTGCCTTGGCACGAATTTCTTTACCATTCACAATAACACCCAATACCTTGCCATCTTCAATAATTAAATCTTCAGCACTGCCTTCCAACAAATCAAGGTTGGGATAGTTTTTTAATTCTTCCTGCATCACACGCATATATTCTGTTTTATCGGCTTGAGCTCTCGGCCCTTGCACAGCGGGACCTTTGCTCGCATTCAACATGCGGAATTGAATGCCCGCTTTATCGATGACACGCCCCATTACACCGTCCAAAGCGTCAATTTCACGCACCAATGTTCCCTTTCCTAATCCTCCGATTGCGGGATTGCAAGACATATCTCCGATTGTTTTAATATGATGCGTCACAAGCAATGTTTTAGCGCCCATACGTGCCGCCGCGGTGCACGCTTCACAGCCTGCATGCCCCCCACCAACAACTACGACATCATATTGCTTTTTCATTTTACTTTCCTATACAAAAATCTTTGAAAATAACATCCAACAATTCATCTACTTCAATTCGACCTGTTATACGGCCAAGAGACCTTGCAGCTAAACGCAAATCCTCTGTTTTTAATTCTAATTCCTGTACTCGTAATGCATCTTTTAAATGGTTCGCACATTGTTTCAATGCGACACGATAACGTTCTCGAGTAATTGCAGCTCCACCGGCAAAAGAATCCATTAAAATTGTTTTGATTTCATCCCATAGCCGTTGAATCCCTTTGCCTGTTTTTGCCGAAATAAAAAAGTCGGATTTGTTTTCTTTAATATTATATAAATCTGTTTTATTCCAAATTGTTATAACACGCTTTTTAAGTAATTCTTTAGGTAATTTTTCCGCTTTTGGATAATGTTTGATATCTTGAACAAATAGTATCAGGTCGGCCTGCTCGGCTTTTTTGACAGCACGCCGAATTCCTTCGGCTTCAATTTCTTCCTTGCTATTACGCAAACCGGCAGTATCTGCCAAAATCACAGGGAATCCAGCCACATCTAAATGGGCTTCCACAATGTCACGTGTTGTTCCGGCTGTTTGGGAAACAATCGCTACTTCCCGTTTTGTAAGAGCATTGATTAATGACGACTTTCCTACATTGGGCACACCCAAAATAGCAATTTGATAACCATCGCGCAAACGTTCACCTCGACGATCGTCGTTCAAATGTTTATCGATTTCCTCAATTAGTTTTTGAATATCGCCATTGATTTCGTGTTCCTTTTCAGGGGGAATTTCTTCCTCTGGGAAATCGATAAAAGCTTCTGCATAGGCCAAATGATGCACTAATTTTTTGCGCCATCCTTCGTAAAGTGCGCTTAAATTGCCATCCATTTGTGCAAGGGCTTGTTTACGCTGTTCTTCTGTTTCTGCATGAATTAAATCAAGTAAACCTTCGGCTTCTGTTAAATCCATCTTGCCATTGATAACCGCACGTCGAGAATATTCGCCGCGTTCTGCCGGACGCAAATCGTCTATTTTAGCAAGGGCTTGCATAACGGAAGAAATCACTCCACGTCCACCATGGACTTGGTATTCCACGACATCTTCACCTGTGAAACTATGGGGCGCTTTAAAGTATAAAACCAGAGCGCGATCCAAAACCTTTTTACCATCTTTGATTGCCGAAAAATAAACTTTTCCGGCCTCTGCTTTTTTGATGGAGGTTAAGCGTTTTAATGTCTCTTTGGCTTTCGGTCCAGATACACGGATAACGGCAACACCGGCGGTTCCAAGACCGCTTGCAAGCGCGTAGATTGTGTCTCCATTTTGATACATTATAGCCCCTCCACTACTTTGTAAATTTCACCACGAAGTGCCGCGATATTTAAACCATTTTCGCTACTAGTTGCTAACATTCCCGGATAGCAAGCTACATGCTTTTTCCCTTCTTCCATAGTGGCAGCGAATACTTTTTGCAAATCAGATTCCTTCACTTTATCAGCTTTTGTTAAAATTATTTGATAAGTAACTGCTGCACGATCCAACATGACCATAATATCTTGATCCACTTTTTTGAGACCATGGCGCGCATCTATCAATAAAAAAACACGCTTTAGTTGTTGACGGCCCCGCAAATAGGCGTGAATCAACTGAGTCCATGCTTGTACGGTAGCAAGCGGAGCCGACGCAAAACCATAACCAGGTAAATCTACCAAGAAAAATTGTGTGCCTACTTTAAAAAAATTGAGCTCCTGTGTTCGTCCAGGAGTATTGCTTGCACGAGCAATAACCTTCCCCGTTAAGGCATTTATTAATGAGGATTTACCGACATTAGAACGACCAGCAAAAGCTATTTCAGGCAAACGAAGCTTGGGTAAATCAGCAGCTGAACGAACCCCTCGTTCAAACTGAACGCCCTCTGCAAATAATTGCTTTCCTCGTTCTTCAAAAGCCATTTAGCCAACCTTTTTTGTAATATATTTTTGTTGTGCAATGGATAAAATATTGCTCCATGTCCAATAAAGGATTAATCCAACCGCAAATTGTCCCATCATGAACATGAAAATTAAAGGCATAAATTTGAACATATTGGCTTGGGTTTTATCAACGCCGGCCGGTTGTGGGGCCATCTTTTGTTGAATATACATAGTAAGGCCCATTAAAACTGGCATTACTCCTAAATTCAAAATACTAGGAATTGGCCATGGCATTAATCCGAATAATGTGAAAACAGAACTGGGATCTGGAGCAGATAAATCTTTAATCCATCCGAAGAACGGAGCTTGCCGCATTTGCAACGATACGGATAAAACTTTATACAAGGCAAAGAAGACAGGAATTTGAATCAGCATGGGTAAACATCCGCCCGCAGGATTCACCTTTTCACGCTTGTAAAGAGCCATAATTTCTTGTTGTAGGCGCATGCGATCATCTTTATAACGTTCCTGCAGCTCTTTCATCTTGGGTTGAATTTGCTTCATTTTGGCCATAGAAATATAGGATTTTGTAGCCACTGGCAACATAACTAAGCGTAATAATGTGGCAAAGACTAAAATGGCAATACCCATATTGCCCACCAAAGCATACAGCCATTGCAAGAAATATAAAAACGGCTTGGTTAAGAAATAGAACCAACCAAAATCTATTGTTAATTCAAACTTTGGTATATTTAAAGTCTTTTGATAAGCATTGATTAAATCTAAATCTTTGGCTCCGGCAAATAAATATGTTGTTTTTGTTAATACTGCCCCTGGCATAATTTGTTGTTTTTCAGATTGAAAAGTTGCAAAATACGTGTCATCTGTCTTTTTATTAGTGTATTCTACTTTGTCAGATTGTTCGGGGATAAAAATGGTTTGCCAATACTTATCGGTTATACCTGTCCATCCGCCTTTTGTTTTATTACTAATAGTTTTTTTCTCAGTTTTGTCATAGGTTGTTTCGCTTAATCTATTATCAATCAACGACACAAATCCTGTATGAACAGAAGACCGACCTTCCTTGATTTCGGATGCGGCCCGTTCTATTGTTCCGTTTAATGCAACTGAAATAGGATTTTTGCTGGTGTTTTCTAATGTATCAACAATTGTGAACATATAATTTTCGTCTACGGAAATTTGGCGCGTTAATTTCAGACCGACTCCTGTCCAAGACAAAAGAACAGGCGTTTCTTGAGACAGTGTTGCATTAGAAATTTGCCAATCCACACTTTCTGATGGGAACTTGGCATCTCCAACCCATTGTAAGTAGGCAAAATATTTGTCTGATAGCAAGACAACATTAGGGCTATCTGTATCAATGGTTTGTTTATATTTTTTTAACACTAAACCATCCAAAACACCACCATTTAAAGCAATTTGTCCGCTTAATGAATCTGTATTGATATTAATATGTTTGGCGGAACTAACAACTGTTTTTTCAATCATAGCTGGGCTTTCAACAACTGCCGCAACCTCGGTTTGTTCTTGAGAAGCAATTTCTGCCTTTTTGTCGGATGGCGCCATAATATATTGCCAGCCCATTAAAAGAGCAATAATTAAAATCATCGTCCACATCATAGAACGTTGTTCAGATTTAATTTGTTGAGGAGTCTGTTGCATAAATATCCTTTCTGTTTTTGGGTATTTTACCCAAAATAAAAACAAAAAGCAAGCTTGTTTTTCTTGTTTGAAGCCTAATTTTTAGCAAGCTCGGCAAATTTTTGTATCATATCTCGTACGCCTTTTAATCGTGTCTCTACATTTCCCCATGGGCGCATGACAATCAGCTTTTGATCTGGTCGTAGTTTCATAGTCCCTAGCTGCCCTTGAATATATTTAATGAGACCTGCGGGATTTGGAAAGACATTATTAAAGAAACTAACCGTTGCACCTTTTTCGCCGGCATCAATACGTTCAATGTTTGCTTGTTTTGCTAATATTTTTAATTCCAGAGTAATAAACAAGTTGTCCGTTTCCACAGGATATTGTCCAAAACGGTCAATCAGTTCTGCTCGCATAGATTCAATTTCCGCAGTGGTTGAAAGTTCGCTCATACGATGATATAAATCCATTCGCACATCAAGGTCAGAAATATATGTGTCTGGAATTAGCACAGGCAAACCAACGGATACCTGTGGTGAAAAATCTTGTTGTTGTGGTTCTTTGTTGCCGGCTTTTTCGGCACGCAAAGTTGCTACAGCATCTGCTAACATTTTTTGATATAAAGCCACACCAATTTCACGAATATGACCAGATTGATCATCTCCTAATAAGTTCCCTGCCCCGCGGATGTCTAAATCGTGACTTGCTAAGGCGAATCCAGCTCCCAAACTGTCTAATCGTCCAATGACTTCTAGACGCTTGTGTGCATTTTCAGACAATGTTTGTTCCATAGGCGTGGTGAGATAAGCATAAGCCTTTATCTTGCCACGACCTACACGTCCTCGCAACTGATATAAAGCAGCTAAGCCAAACATGTCTGCACGATACACGATTATTGTGTTCACTGATGACATATCAAGGCCAGATTCAATAATGCTGGTTGCTAATAAAATGTCGAATTTCTTTTCTGAAAAATCGGTCATAATCTTTTCAAGATGTCCCGGAGCCATTTGTCCGTGGGCTTGAACCACTTTGATATCTGGCAAAATAGCCTTTAAAATATCTGATACTTCGGACATATCTGTAATGCGTGGCACAACAAAAAAGGTTTGCCCGCCACGGAAATGTTCACGTAAAATAGCTTCTTTTATTACGACCGGATCAAATGGCATAACATAAGTTTTAACAGCTAAACGATCAACAGGAGGTGTTGCAATTACAGACAATTCTCTGACTCCGGACAGTGAAAGTTGTAATGTTCTTGGAATTGGCGTTGCTGTTAAGGTCAAAACGTGAACGCCTGTTTTTAATTCTTTTAAACGCTCCTTGTGTGTAACGCCAAAATGTTGTTCTTCATCCACAACCACAAGTCCCAAATTTTTAAATTTGATAGTTTTACTTAAAACAGCATGAGTTCCTATAATGATATCCAAAGTTCCTTTTTCTAATTCTGTTTTTACTTTTTTCGCTCGCGTCGGAGATACCAGGCGGGATAAGCTATCTATACGAACTGGAAAACCCTGAAAACGCTCAATAAAGTTTTGAGCATGCTGACGGGCCAATAAGGTTGTTGGAGCGACAACGGCTACCTGTTTGCCGTTTAGCACAGTTAAAAAAGCTGCTCGCATGGCGACTTCTGTTTTTCCAAATCCCACATCTCCACAAACCAGCCGATCCATAGGAGTTCCTTTGGCTAAATCCGTTTCAATTTCTTGGATGGTTCTCAATTGATCATCTGTTTCCGTGTAGGGAAAACGTGCGCAAAATTCTTGATATAGGCCATGTGGAGCCAAAATGCGATCAACCTTATTTAATACTCGATGAGACGCAATATCCAACAATTTATCTGCCATTGCAAACAAATCTTTTTTAACGCGCTCTTTTTTATTTGCAAATGATTGGGATCCAAGATGATCTAAAGCCACTTCGCCGGATCCATAGCGTGATAAAATATCTGCATTTTCGACGGGAACAAATAATTTATCATTACCTGCATATAAAATACATAGGCAATCATGTGCTGCACCGTCTAGCTGTAATGGAACAAGGCCTGCAAATTGCCCTATTCCGTGCACTTGATGAACAACTAAATCTCCGACAGAAAGTGTAGAAACATCTTGAATAAAATTTTCGGCACGCTTCTTTTTAATCGGCCTTTGAATACGTTCACCAAACATATCAGCTTCGGTAATCACAATAAAATCGTCTGTTTGAAATCCTGATTCAAAAGGGGCAATAAATAAACTGGGTGCATGTTTTTTGGCATTTTCCCAAGTTTCTACCTCGGATAAAAATAAATTGTTCTCTTTTAATTGCGCTAATATACGCTGACCAGATCCGCCTGTCGTTGCAGTTATAATCACCTTTTTGCCACACGAATGGACAAAATCCGTAACGGCTTCAAAAATATCTTGGTCATTTTTGACACGAACATCCACAAAATCTCGCCCAGCCCTCGCTCCTTGATCTTTAGCGCCAACATCTTGAAAAGGCGTTAAAATAAAAGCATCACATGAATTAATCAATTTATCACTTTGATTTTTATCAATAAAAAATAAATTTGTTGGAATTGGATAGTATTTGGATTTGTTTAATTTTTTATCTTTTAATGCTTGTTGTCGAGCATCATAATAATCCTGAATTTGTGTTTCTCTCGCGCTTAGAGATTGATAAAATTGAGAATCAAAGGTATATGTTGCGTCAGGCATATAATCTGTCAAATGCATCATTTTTTCATAAAAAAGTGGCAGAAAGTGTTCCATGCCTTGTAAATATCTGCCTTCAGAAACAGCTTGATAAATAGCATCATCCCTTACTTCACCGAATAAATCACGATAACGCGAGCGAAATAATTCTTGTGATTGGGGCGTTATCTTAAATAATCGATTAGGTTTGATGGCAAATGAATCTATTTTCTTTAAGGTTCTTTGGCTAATAGGGTCAAAACTGCGTATAGAATCAATTTCATCGCCAAAAAAATCTAAACGCACAGGGTTTTCCATCCCAGAGGCAAAAATATCTAACAACCCTCCTCTGACTGCATATTCGCCCATTTCCATAACAACATCTGTATTTTGATAGCCATTATCGTTCAAAAATTTTAAAACATCATCAAATGTTATTGTTTGGCCAATTTTTAAAGAAAGGGCTGTGCCTTTGAAAAAATCTTTAGGAGGTAACAGTTGAGACCATGCCGCAACAGAAGTCAGAACAATTACATCCTTTACGCCTTTTGCTAATTCAGCCAAAGTGTCAATTTGTGTTCCTAGGATTTCTGGTGATGGAGCGGTCCTATCATATGGAACTGTATCCCATGCGGGGAAAACAAGTACTTTTTGTTTCGGCATAAGAGTATGAATTAAATCGGTCAAAAAATTTAGGCGTTTTTCATTTTGAGCCACATGTACTAAAACACCACTATTTTTTAGCAATTTCTTTAAAACAAAAGGTTCAAAACCGCTTGGAACGCCAGATAATTTTTTCATCATGAACCTTTAAAAGAACGACAACTCCACACGGAATAGTTTTTCAGCATCTGTCACATGGCCGCTTTCCACAAAGATAAAAGCAATATCGCCTTCTTGGACAATCAAATTTTTATCGGGGCACATGAAAACACCTTTACGCATAAAGCCGCCCAAAACAATGCCTTTTGGAATTTTTATATGTTCCAATGGGGCTTTTGTAATTTTTGAGGTATGAAGCACCTCGATTTGTAACAATTCCCCTAATCCAGATTGTAAGAAGTAACCATCCTGAACGCGTCCTTTACGCATGTGTTGTAAAATAGCCGATACCATCACAGCATTAGGATTAATAAAGGAATCTATACCTAAACCTCCAATATAGTTGTTATACAATTTGTTGCGAATTAAAGCACAAGAACGCGCAATACCATTTCTTTTTGCGAGCAAGGATAATAAAACGTTATTTTCATCTTTCGCCGTTGTAGCAACTGCTATATCATAAGTTTTGAAATCAATTTCCTCTAGTAAACGATCATCAAAGCCATCTGCCTTTATGATAACACTTTCCCTTAAATGTGAAGCAAGGAAGGTAGCCCGTTCGTCTGATTTTTCAATAATCATAACATTTTGGCGGTTAATTGGTTTTTCAATTAAATCGGCTAAAGCACATCCTACTTGACCCCCACCAAAAATCAACACATTGTCAGGCATATTTTTTGTATATCCAAAGATATCTAAAACACGTTCTAAATGCCCATTAGCCACAAAGAAATAAACATCATCTCCGACACGGATGGAAGTTCCTTTGATATCCACAAGTTGATTCTTACGCCGTATTGCCACAATGGAAAAATTCACCATACCCAATAATTCTTTTATTTGTGCAACAGTTTTGCCAATTAAAGCACAGTTTTTTCGACATTTTAAACCAACAAATTGAACTTTCTGTTCACAAAAAGAGGTAACATCCATAGCGCCATTGATGGATAAATCGGCTAAAATACGTCTCGCAGTTTCCAACTCTGGAGAAACAACAACATCTATTGCTAAACTTTTTAAAAATTCAGCGTTTTTTTCCTCCATATATTCTGCCGAAGTCAAACGAGCAATGCGTTTGGGAATTTGAAACAAAGTTTTTGCCAAAGAACAAGTCACAATGTTGATTTCATCATTTCCGGTTACCGCAAGCAATAAATCTGCATCTGAGGCCCCTGCTCGTTGCAAAACAGATGGAGATGAACCAGATCCTACGATAGTTTGAATGTCCAATTGTTCAGCCAAATGAAGTAAATGTTCATTACAATTATCAATCAAGACAACAGAGTGATCTTCTTGTCGAAGATATTTTGCCAAGGCAACGCCTATTTGTCCTGCGCCTATAATAATGACTTTCATCAAGCTTCTCCCTTCCAAAAATCAACAATCAGTTTTTTCAACTTTACCTCGTTTTCTTCAAGATACATTTTTTGTCGCCATTTTGCAACACCTTTTTTATGGGTTGCATACCAAGCCAGGTGTTTTCTTGCAACATATAGACCATGATGACCATAATATGCCAACATTTCCTCTAAATGTTCTAAAATTAAATCAGACATACATACATGAATTGCTTTATTTGTTTCTATTTCCTTTAATCGCCAAGGTTTCCCCAACAATGCTCGTCCCACCATGATACCAATAGCATGACTTTGATTAAGGGCAAGATCTTTTGTTTGATTATCTTTAATATCTCCATTTACAATATAAGGGATCTTGATTTTCAGTGAGCCTAAAGCTTCCCAATTTGCCTGTCCTGAATATCCCTGACTTTTGGTTCGGGCGTGAATTATTAAGCTATCGGCTCCGGCATTTTCCAAAATTTTGGCAAATATTTTAATTTCGTCCGAATGTTCCCAACCTAAACGAGTTTTAACAGAAACCGGAGCATTTACAGCATTTTTTACCGACGATACTATTTGTTGTGCAAGGTCATAATCCTGCATCAGCTTGGCCCCGGAATGATTCTGAATCAATTTTTTGACTGGGCAGCCCATGTTAATATTGATTTCTTTAACCCCTAATTGTTCTAAATGCTTTGCGGCCTGAGCCATTGTCGAAGGATTTGCTCCGACCAGTTGAGCGATTATATTTTGTTCCTTTTGGAAAGTAAGCATTTTTAAAGTTTTAGGATGTTGACACATTAACGTTTCCGCACTGATCATTTCTGAAAAAAGAGGACAATCGCTAAAATGCCTTAAGATTTTACGAAACGGGTAATCGGAAACACCGGCCATCGGTGCAGAATAAATGATTGTCATTCTGTCTCGCTTATTTTTTGTCTTAGTTCTTCCAGTTTGGGCGATGTAGAATGTACATCTTTTTCATCTGGGAATAAAATGGTCATTGCCTTTTTTAACCATTCATAAGCAGCATTGAAATCACCATTTTCTTCATAATGTTGAGAAACCCACAGTTGAGCCGCGACATAGTTCTCGTGAGCAGCTTGTAAATAATAATGAAGAGCTTTTTTGTAATCATTCATTTTTTGAAAAAGACGCCCCAAGGCAGCTTTGGCCGGCGTATAGTTTTGATTGGCAGCTTTTGTATAGTATTCAATGGCCTTTTCAAAGTTTTTGGGAACTAATTGACCTTCCTCAAAAAATTTACCGACATTAAACTGGCTAATTGGATCTCCCATTTGGGCATGCCGTGACTCCCATGCTAAATCCATTTGAAAATTGTTTGCAAATACGTTTCCCGAAAAGGATAAACCTATACCAATAGCCAAAAGAATTATTTTGACCAGGTTCCATGTCTCTTTGGCTTTTTGTGAAAGCGGAAAATTCTTTACCCATCCTTTTGCAAAGCGTTTGGCCAAATGCTTTTTTTTCTGAGCCAATTTTTGAATGGCATGTGCGATATGATCCTCTAATGCCTTTGATTTCGGTTTTAAGATTAGTAATCTAAAATATAATCCTAAGGCTTCCTCCATATCATCTGTTTGTTCCAATAAAAGAGCTAGTTTATAAAGGCTGGGAAAATGGTTTGGATTTTGTTGAATCATACAGCGCGTATGCTCCAAAGCGCGAGGAAACTGTCCTTGTGCCATTAAAACATTTGCCATACCTTCATGAGCAGGTAATAAAGTATTGTCTAACATCAATGCTTTTTGATAGGCATGTTCTGCTTCAATCCAATTTTGTTGGTGTTCTAAAAGCAAGCCGGTTTGAACCCAAGCGCTGGAGTTATAGTTATCTTGCTCTGTGGCCTTTTTTAAGGCTTCATAAGCCTTATCTGTTTCTCCTTGAGCCTCTAAAATAACGCCGTATAATATCCAATCTCGTGGTTCAATTAAATAATTTTTAAGAATTGTTATTGCTTTTTTCCATTCCTTTTTACCAACATACAAGCGTGTTAGTTGATATGCTGTATTTTCCGAAGGCTCACATGAAAAGGCTCGTAATAATAAATTTTCTTTTTCTTTATATTTTCGGCTTAATTGGGCTAAGCCCAAATAGGCAGAGGCAATATTCGGATTTTGCGCTAAGGCTTCCTGAAAATAATTTTTTGCTTTTTTGTTTTGCCCTAAAGCTAAATAGATCAAAGCGGCTTCAGTTCTGACTTTTGGATCTTGTAAAAAGTTGAGGTAAAAAGATAAGGCGTCTTTTAAATACCCCTGAGCACGTAAAACTTCGGCAAATGCCAGTTGATAGTTTACAACATCTGGATATAATTCCATAGTCTGGTGTAAAAGATCCGCAGCAACCGAATAAGCTTTTTCACGATAGGCAATAAGTCCTAATAAATACAATGCATCCCCATGGTGAGGAGACAATGTCAACGCCTCTCGACAAAAGCCTTCTGCCACACGTAAATTGTTGGCATTAAAGGCGTTAAAAGCTTGATCTAATAAAGTGTCTACATTATTCGTCATCAATTGATCCTAAGCGGCCAATAACCATTTCCTTGTTGATTGCAACACATTCTATTAATCCAAAACCTATAAATAATGTCATCATAGCTGTTCCGCCATAGCTCATTAATGGCAATGGAACACCTACAACAGGCATCAATCCCATAACCATAGCCATATTTATAAATACATATAAAGCAAAGTTAATGGTGAGTCCTATGGCTAAAATTTTTCCGAAAAAGTTAGTGCACTTTAATGCAATAATGAATCCATATGCAATAATAACCATATATAGACTATATAATATAATGCCTCCGAACAAGCCAAATTCTTCTGCAAGAACCGTAAAAATGAAATCCGTTTGTTTTTCCGGAATAAAGCTTAATCTACTCTGAGTTCCCTGCATAAAGCCCTTGCCCCAAAAACCTCCGGATCCTAGTGTAATTTTAGATTGAGCAATATGATAACCTGCTCCCAAAGGATCGCTTTCTGGATTTAAAAAGGTCAGGACCCTTTTCCGTTGATATCCATGCAGATTGGTCCAAATAATTGGGGCTGCACAAGCCGCCATTAAAAACAACAATAAAAACTTCCAAATTTGAACACCAACAACGAAAAAAATACCCATAGAAGCAAAAACAAGCATCATTGCTGTTCCCAAATCAGGTTGCTTTAATATAAGCAATACAGGAACTAACATCATCAACGCCGGAGGGATCATAAATTTAATAGAACGAACATCTTCTAAACTTGCCCCGTGAAAGTATCTCGCCAAGGCCAAAACCAAAGCTATTTTCATACATTCGGATGGTTGAATTTGCATAATACCTAAATTAAGCCACCTTTGTGCTCCCATTCCAATATGGCCGAATAATTCCACTGCAATTAATGAGATCAAAGCAATCCCATAAATCCAGTAAGCATAACGCATAAAAAATCTTAAATTTAAAAAAGCTAATACGAATAAACAAAAAAGACTGATTAAAAATCTAACCGTTTGTTTGCTTGCCCAAGGAGACCACGAACCGCCACCAATAGAATATAAAACACCTAAACTGATACCAATAACCAAACAAATAGCAATTAAAAGATACCAATTAAATCCGCTCCACTTTTCTTTAAAAGAGAGGTTATAATTCTTCATATAGCAATTGCGGTCTTTAAAAAAGCTCATTTAATTGCCACCCTTTTTCATTTTAGCATCTTCTTGATCCAATCTCAAGGCTTCTTTTAAAATTTTAGAAGCAATTGGTGCAGCGGCAGATGATCCGCCTCCTCCATGTTCAACAATGACGATAATGGCATATTTAGGCTTTCCTGTCGGCGCATAGGCTGCAAACAAAGCATGATCGCGGCTTTCCCATACCATGTCTTTTTGTTTTTTTAATCCTTCTTCACGCTCTTTTAAGGAAATTCTTCGCACCTGTGTTGTTGCTGTTTTACCAGCCATACGCTTGCCTTCAAAATTAAATCTACTACTATATGCGGTTCCTTTTTCGTGATTAACAACATCATACATCCCTGCTCGAATTAAATTCAAATTTTCTTCATTGACTAAAGGCTCTTTCTCTTCATCAGAATTGGGGGCTTCCACAACATGTAAATCAGGCAAATAACCATGATTAGCAATTGCACCGATTGCCCTCACTAATTGCAGTGGTGTTGTAAGTAAAAATCCCTGACCAATACTTAAATTTAATGTGTCTCCGGTTCGCCACGCTTCGTTTTTCGTGGCTAATTTCCATTCGGCAGATGGAACAAGTCCCGTTTTTTCGCCAATAAGATCCGTTAGGGTTGTTAAACCAAATCCAAATTTTTTGGCCATTTCAACAATATTTTCAACGCCAATCTTTTGGCCTGTTTCGTAAAAATAAACATCACAGGAGTGTCTTATTGCTTCTTGTAATGTCAAAGACTCATGCCCTTCCTTTTTCCAGCAATGGAAAAGCTGATTACCTAAACGTGTAGCACCATTACAATAAACACGGCCCAAAGGATTAATTAAATTGTTTTCCAACCCTGCCAACCCAACAATTAACTTAAAGATGGATCCTGGAGAATAAGTTCCAGTTAGCACTTTATTTTGAAGAGGTTTTTTCTGATTATTCATCAAGCTATCCCATTTCTTTTGGCTAATGGGGGCCAAAAACAAATTAGGATCAAAAGATGGCGTTGATAAAAAGACGCGGATTGCACCCGTTTTTACTTCTATCACAACAACGGCTCCTGCCTCATCTCCCATGGCATCTAAAGCTGTTTTTTGCAAACGCGAATCAATTGTTAAATGCAAATCTATTCCCGGGACAGATTTTTCTTCTTGCATTAAACTAACTGTACGTCCCATTGCATTAATTTCTGTCTTTCTGAAACCTGGTTCGCCTCTTAATGATTCTTCAAAGCTTTGTTCTATTCCGGAACGACCAATTCTATATCCGGCCAAATCTGCTAAATTCGATTCTATTTCGCTGTCTTTTTCGTTTAATAAAGAGACATATCCAACAATATGGGCCGTTAGTTCTTTTTGTGGATAGTGCCGAATAAGCGTTTCTTCAATTTGAATACCTTCCAACGAAGGCGCATTTAAATGCAACATAACCACCTGTTCTTTGGTTAAATTATCTTTAAGCTGAACCGGCATAAATGCCCGTTTCCTTTTAAATTCTTTTATAATTCTACTTTCTTCTTCCTCATCTAATGGGATTAATTTTTTAAAATTATTTAAGGTTTTTTGAAAATCTGGTGTTTGTTCTTTAATTAAAACTGCTTGAAAAACCTTTTTATTATCAGCCAAAACAATTCCATTTTTATCATAAATTTTACCGCGTTCCGGCATGGTTAAACGAACGGCTGTTCTATTTTTTTCCGCCAAAAACAAGTAACGTTCTCTTTGCATGATTTGCAAATAAAATAAGCGGCCGATCAAAATAAGACTAATAATTCCAAAAAGACCAACTATACCGAAGGTCCTTAAAAAAATTATACGTGCTTTTTCGTATTTCCATACACTCATGAATTATCTCGCACCTTTTGATCTAAAAACGCACATACAGAAATAAATAACGGATAGACTAGCATCAATACAATCAACTCAACAAAAATAGGATACATAGTCATGCTTGTATCTGAAAAAAGCCATATTAAAAAATAAGTAAATAATTCAACGCCCAAGGCTAATAATCCAAAAATCCCCCACAATACTTTAAAGGTCATATTGATGAAATATTTGCGCCAAAAATTTGCGGCAAAAAAAATAGCCATATAACTAAATGTATAAACTCCAAAGATTTGGGTTGTTAATAAATCGGCCAGAAGAGACAAAATAAAGACGGCCCAACTGCTTAATATTTTTGGGTGATAAATTGCATAATAAAAAATAGGAATATAGACAAATTGAAAAGAGTATAGATAGTCAGGCAATGTAAATAAAGGCACTGTGCTACACAGGATTAAAATTAAACAAAATAAAAATGGTGACAGTCGGAGGCTCAAATATTGAAGTGATAATTGCATAGTAACTACTCCCCACAATCATCTTGTAATAAATTACTCCCAAGTCCGAAGTCAACTAATCTGACAAATGTTAATTGTTCTCCGCTTTCAAACAAGTCTACGGAAATCTTATCTTCTTGAACAGAGGCAACAACCCCTACACTAAGCCCAGAAGGATAAATTCCCATATAACCAGAAGTTAAAACGACATCTCCAACCTGAATTTTTTCGGCTTCTTCCGTAAAAATAATTTTGGGTTGTCGACTATTATCGCCTGTTAAAATTGCAGGAATTTTTTTTGTTCCAACAGTCACAGGGACACGAGATAGATAATCCGTTAACAACATAAGACGAGAAGCACGCGGTCCAACCTCGATAATACGTGCAAACAACCCCTTGTCCGTCAAAGCAACGGCGCCGCTTTTTAGCCCGTTTTCGTGTCCTGCCAAAGCTATATAGGATCGAGAAAATTTGCCGCCTGTATCCATAATCAATCGGGCCATCAATGTCTTTGATTTTGGATAAGGAACATAATGCAGCATTTTTTTAATTTCATTATGCTCTGATTGGTATTGTAAAGCCAATGCACGCCATGCTCTTAGATTTTTATTTTCTTCCTCTAATAATCTATTGCGATGATACAACAGGACAACATTTGAAAACTCGTCTTTAATACCTTTGATCCAATTTGCCGGAGCAGAAAGTACTTCAGAGATTGGGGCAAAGAATTGAACAGTTTTAAAACGTAAATCTGCAATAATCGGATTTTGAGTTTTCCACAAAACCATCATAATAAGAGCCAAGATAAGAAAAACAACGGGAAACAACCGTCTGATTTGCGAATGAAGCCTTTTCAGACGGAACATTTTGTTTTCCATGTGATTTCCTTTGTTTTAAACTTAGTACATGCTGGTCAGGATGTTCTCAAACTTACTAACTTCTTCAAGAGCCTTTCCAATACCCAAAACAACACATTGCAAGGAGTTTTCACCAATAGACACCGGCAAGCCCGTTGCTGAACGCAATACTTCATCCAAACGACGCAACAAAGCACCACCACCCGTCAACATAATTCCTTTATCAACAATATCAGAAGCTAACTCAGGATCAGTATGCTCTAAAGCCACCTTAACGGCATCAACAATCTGTCCAACAGGGCCAGCCAAAGCTTCCGAAACTTGGCGTTCGGTGATTAAGATTTCTTTTGGCACCCCATGCATCAAATCCCGACCTTTTACGGGAATTTTTTCTCCATCACCCTTTCCTGGCATAGAGGCGGCACCAATTAATTTTTTAATGCGTTCGGCAGAAGCTTCACCAATCAACAAGTTGTGATTGCGACGGATATAGGAAATAATTGCTTCATCCATCTTATCCCCGCCAACACGAACCGATTCAGAATAAACAATACCACCCAAGCTCATCACAGCAACTTCGGTTGTGCCACCACCGATATCAACAATCATGCTGCCAGATGGTTCGTTTACAGGCAAACCGGCACCTAATGCAGCAGCCATTGGTTCTTCAATTAAGAAAACCTTTCTGGCATGACTGTTTTCGGCAGCTTCCTGAATAGCACGACGTTCCACAGCGGTAGAACCAGATGGTACACAGATAACAATCATTGGACGTGTTAAAGAGTGTTTGTCCAAAACTTTTTGAATAAAACGACGGATCATTTCTTCGGCCACGTCAAAGTCTGCAATCACGCCGTCACGCAAAGGACGAATAGCCTGAATTTGACCAGGAGTTTTTCCTAACATTTGTTTTGCTTCATTTCCAACGGCAATAACCTGCTTTTTCCCTCTATTCTCCGCAATAGCCACAACGGAGGGTTCATTTAAAACCACCCCTCTGCCCGGCACGTATACCAATGTATTGGCCGTTCCCAAATCAATTGCCAAATCAGAGGAAAAAATATTCAAAAACTTCTTTAAACGAGATAAAATCATCTTTTTGCCTTTCTGTTATCCTTTCATTCATACATCAAATTAATTATAAATACAAGCTTTTTTTATAAACCCTAATCATTTTTGTATCGCAAGGAATAAACTTTCATATTCCATATCACAACTTTGTAAAGAATTTCCGCAGCCTGTAGCGGCACAAACCGCTAATAAGCTTCCATGTGTACTGCCATTATTATGAACATCGCTCACATTTTTCAATAAGCTGTTGCATAAATTTTTGTTGATCTTTTTACCAAGATTTCCTATTTTCCCAACTTCAACAAAAACAACGGGAAGCCCTGCAATAGAATAACCATTACCACCATTGTTTATGTCATTCAGCTCTTGAACGGAGCCTGTAATTGCATATCCGTATGCGGTCATATTGGATGATCCTAAGCGGCGAGTTTGACTATCAAAAATTCCATAGGTCGCTTTTACCCCTTTGTTCGACATTAAGGCCCGCATGCGAGCTTCCTTTAATATGGTATTAGTATATAATTTTGCCATTGTGGATCCGAATAGCCTTAAAGCACCAACCGACAAAATACCGATCAAGCATATAACTGCCAGCGTTTCTATCATGGTGCGCCCCTTTTGACGGTGCCGAAAATGAACAGATGTCATTTTTCCACTCCTTTCGGGCTCGAATTTACCACAGATTAGTTATGCTGTCAATAAAAAATCGCCTTAAAAGGCGAAAAATTTGGAGGAACAGTAAAAAGAAGGGGGAAATCCAAACTTGTATGCAAGGTTGAGGAGTATTACACAACAAGCCTTTTCACTGTTCCGAGAAGGATATTAACATATTTTTAACTATTTGTCAAGCATTTTCTTTTGTTTGCAAAAATAGCCATAAAGCCGAGAATCAATACAAAAAGCCTATCCTCTAGTTAACAATTTAAAACTTTGCTAAAATTTAAGATATAAGATTCCCTTAGGGGTAGAGAAAGCCCATTTCAAATCGCTCCTCAAATCAGATAACTCTATATGACCATTGGGATAAACAAGGCATTTTACAGAATTAAATAAGTTCAGCACATCCTCTTTTAGTTTATTACAAGGTAGTGGATCTTTAAATTCCTCAATATTCACTTTCTTATTCGCTTCCTTTTTTCGCATAGAACAAGAGGCATAATCCCATCTTGATTTGTCACAAGGCATAGATAAGCGTAATGCCGACTGAGATGTTCCCGTTAGGTATTCTAATACAAAATCCGTTTTTATATTCAAATCAGATGTGTAGTGTGATATATATAACGGTATAGAAAGGGTTATAATGATGTTCCAAATTCCAAATATCCATTGTGCCTTGGAACACTTTTTCAGCAACTGTCCATTTCCAGTTGTATGAACCATAAAAATATTAAGATCTACCCAAATATAGACAATAAACACTCCGAAAAGCACTTCGGGATTACCAAGACCAACCACCAAAAAAAATAGGAAGCAATAACATCTGTGCTAGGCCTTGTTTCCACCGCCCTATACTTAAATTATGAATACCTACTGGCCCTAAAAGAAGAGCTAAGGCGCAATATCCTGCTTGGTCTTCTATTGTATCTTGAGCAACCTTTGGTCTTTTCTTTTGATTGTCTAACTTTTGTTGAGAAACAATTCTTTTTTCTTTTGGGTTAACCATGACGTCTCCCACTAATCTAGTAAAAAAATGGTCGTGCACACCACCCTTAAATCAGGAAAAAGATACCATTTTTTTGAGATTTAAAAATTACTTTGAATTATGTTTGCTTTTTTTATAAAAAAATGTTACCAATAGACCAAGA
>CAJOPC010000002.1 GCA_905236245.1 uncultured Alphaproteobacteria bacterium | reverse complement strand
TGGATTCGAACCAGCGAACTCAAAAGAGGACAGATTTACAGTCTGTTGGCTTTAACCACTCACCCACCTTTCCACAAGGTGCACTTTGTCCGTTAAAAACAAAGCACGGGTATTATGCCTTTTTTTTATTGTTTTGTCAAGCCTTTTTTTGTATAATTATTTTCATGAAAAATGTAGAAGCCATTTCAACCGACTCTTCCTTGAAAGCCATCAAAACCCTTTTAATTGATTGTGACGGCGTATTATACGATGATATAGGCGGATCCGACAATATTGAAGGCATTTACAAAACTTTGGCACAATACGGCATTTCGCAAGAAGAGTTTCATCAAATGCGCACCAAATTGAAAGAAAGCGGAGTTCGAGGTTTATTTAATTCAGTTCTTGAATTGTGTAAAAAATATCATATTAATTTCAATGAATTTGCCGTCAATACAGTTGCCAACACTAATTATTCCTATATATCTCCAGATCCGAAGATGTTGGATCTTTTAAAAAAAGTGGCAACAATCATGCCTGTTTATATTGTAACAAACAATACACGTCCCCATTTAAATAAAATTTTTGATTGTTTGCGGGGCGGTCCATCCTCAAAAGATTTATCCGAGGAATTGGGTATCCATATAATAACCACTGAAAGCACCTTGGAGGACAACCCAACATTAGGACACAAAATTTTCTATCCAAAACAAATGAGCCAGCAATTTGCAAAACTATGCGATAAAATCAAACAACCCCCTTCACATGTTGCATTGATAGACGATACAGAGCGTATTCGTCATAAGGCCGAAAAGCAAGGATTGATCACCATCTCCACAGAGGGGCCGACAGAAACAAAAAAGAATTTACAAGAAATTTATGATATCGCTTTAAAGGAGGCAATTCATGAAAAAATCAGCGCAAAACTTATACCTATACGGTAAACATGTTGTAGATTTAGCCATCAAAAATCCTCGCCGTAAGATCAATGACATTTATGGCACAAAGGAAACTTTAGCGGAAATGAAATTGCCCAAAAATGTTCCTGTTCATCCGGCGGATCGCCGCTTATTAGATTCCTTTGTGGGACAAGGCGCGGTTCATCAAGGTATTGTGGCCAAATGCGAACCATTACCCCCCATTGATTTCAAAAATTTTTTACAAGGGTTAAAAGAATTAGATCGCGCCCTTGTTATTATCTTGGATCAAGTAACTGATCCGCATAATATCGGTGCCATTATGCGCTCTGCTGTGGCCTTTAATGCATCCGCAGTCATCATGCCAGAAGCCGGAGCACCCAGCGAATCTGGCACATTAGCAAAATCCGCTAGTGGCGCGACTGAATTGATTCCACTTATTCGCGTTGCCAATTTAGCGCGTGCTATGGAAGCCCTTAAAAAAGCAGATTTTTGGTGCGTTGGCTTGGATGGTTATGCAAAAGATTATATCTCCGATTGCAAATTGCCTCAAAAATGCGTTCTAGTCCTTGGCGCCGAAGATGGTATGCGTCACTTAACTATGGAAAATTGCGATATGGTTGTGAAATTACCGATGAACTCAGCCATTGAATCGCTCAATGTTTCCAATGCTGCCGCCGTTGCCATGTATGAATGGAATCGGTAAACTAACCACCACAAAGGGCTAACAATATACCAGCAGCAATCGCGGAACCGATACTGCCCGCCACATTGGCACCCATCGCATGCATTAGCAAGTGGTTATCCGGATTCTCCTCTTGGCCAATTTTTTCACTCACACGCGCAGCCATTGGAATAGCACTGACTCCGGCAGACCCAATCAGCGGATTGATTTTATTTTTTGTAAATAAATTTAAAAATCTGGCCATCAAAACACCGCTGGCCGTCCCAACACAAAACGCAATGACACCAAGCGCCAATACGACAAGTGTTTGTGTCCGCAAAAATAAATCTGCCGACAATTTAGAACCAACGGAAATTCCCAATAAAATAGTCACGATATTCATCATTTCATTGCTGGCCCCTTTGGCTAGACGGTCTGCTACACCCGATTCTTTCAACAAATTACCAAACATCAACATGCCAATCAATGAAATTGCCAACGGAATAAAAAGCGCTGTTAAAACAATTACCATAATCGGAAAAATTATCTTTTCGCGCTTGCTCACCTCGCGTAATTGTTGCATTTGAATAGAGCGTTGTTTTTTGGGTGTACAAAGGCGCATAATCGGTGGTTGAATTACCGGCACCAACGCCATATAAGAATAGGCCGCCACCGCAATTGCTCCTAACAATTCTGGAGCTAGCTTACCTGCCAAAAAAATAGAGGTGGGGCCATCCGCGCCACCGATAATCGCAATGCTTGCCGCTTGTTGCAAAGTTAAAGCGATATCTGGGAAGATTCCACTCAATGTCAAAGCACCTAAAAATGTACCAAAAATAGCAAATTGCGCAGCACCGCCCAATAAAGCTGTTTTCGGATTTGCTAACATTGGGCCAAAATCTATCATCGCACCAACCCCCATAAAAATCAGTAATGGGAAAATACCTGTTTCAATACCGGCATAGTACATATAGTATAACAATCCGCCTTCTTCGGTCATACCGGCACCGGGACAGTTGGATAACAAACCACCAATCGCTATTGGAATTAAAAGCAGCGGCTCAAATTGTTTTTTGATGCCCAAATACAACAACACAAAGCAAATCAGCATCATCACGCCTTGTCCAAAGGTTAGATGCATTAAACCCAAACTGTCAATCACTGCATTCATGTTACACCTCCGCGACTTTGTCCCCAGTCTTGATGTTATCGCCTTTTTTCACAAATAAATGTTTTACCGTTCCTGTAGCAGTAGCTTTTATTGGCGTTTCCATTTTCATCACTTCCACCACAACCAAAGTATCTCCCGCTTTCACCGCTTGGCCTTCACCGACCAAAACCTGTGTCACTGTGCCGGGCATTGGAGCAACGATAACGCCGCCAACACCAGCAGGAGCAACCGTCTTTGTTTCTGCTTTTTCTTCTCCAACGGTATATTCTTTGCCATTCACAATCGCCTTATCACCATCAAATTTTACTTCGAATTTTTCACCGTTGATGGTAATGACGGAATCGTCCAATTTAGCTGTTGTTTTTTCCTCATTCAAACGCACCGCAATCTTGCCTTTACCCAACAAGAAATCGATACCTTTTTGTCCGCATGCCGCCGCAATAAAGATATTCTCATTTGTTGTTGGCAATTTGGCCGCCTTCAATTGTTGCACATAATGCGCTCTTGCTTTATCCGGATTTTTATCATTGATCGCAAGTACTGTCTTTGTGGTTGGATCCAATCCTAATTGCTCTGCCGCAATCTTTACCACTTTAGGATCAGGTGCTACTGGTGTTGTTCCAAAATAGCCCAATACCATTTTGCCATAACCTTCGGCTATTTTCTTCCACTTGCCATACATCACATTATTAAAAGCTTGTTGGAAATAAAATTGGCTAACCGGCGTCACAGAAGTCCCAAAGCCACCCTTTTGTACCACTTCCTGCATCGCGTTAATGATATCGTTATACCGATCCATAATATTGTTATCACGCAACATTTGCGTATTTGCCGTCAAAGCACCGCCCGGCATAGGCGAAAACGGAATTCTTGGATCGACATGCAATGCCTCGGGAGGCAAATAATACTTACTCAACGAAGCCTTCAAATCTTCTTCTACACGCAATACCTTTTCAATATCACAATTCAACTCGTATGGCTTGCCACGCAAAGCATGCCACATGGAAACAACATCCGGCGGACAAGTTCCGCCTGACACGGGTGCTAATGATAAATCCACCGTATCTACACCGGCTTCAATCGCCGCCAAATAACAAGCAAGCCCAGTTCCGGCCGTTTCATGGGAATGATAGCTAATTGGACACTTGGCTCCTACAATTTTACGAGCCGCCTTAATAGTTTCATAAACAGTTTGCGGCGTTCCTGTACCACTAGCATCTTTAAAAGCCAACGAATCAAATGGAATTTTAGCCTTGATAAATGCCTTTAATCTATCCGTATAAAAAGCGGCCGTATGCGCTCCGCTTAATGCCGGCGGCAAGCTCATCATGGCAATCGCCAATTGATGTTTCATGCCGGCTTTTTTAATGCACTCAGCACTATATTTCAAATTGTTGGGATCGTTCAAAGCATCAAAATTACGCACTGTTGTAACACCGTGTTTTTTGAACAAATCAGCATGTAATTTAATCAAATCGGAACTCATAGAATCCAAGGCCACCACATTAACGCCTCGAGCCAAAGTTTGCAAATTTGCCCTAGGACCAGCCGCCTTACGGAACGCATCCATCACATCAAATGCGTTTTCATTTAAATAAAAAAATGCAGATTGAAAAGCAGCGCCGCCGCCCGATTCCAAATAAGTCAAACCGGCCTTCACAGCATCCGACACAATGGGTAAATAATCTTTACTACAAACACGCATCCCAAACACGGATTGAAAGCCATCTCGAAATGCCGTGCACATTACATTGATTTTTTTTGATTTCATTTTCCTCTCCTTGCGGCAGCAATAGCAATCGCCACTTTATCCAAGTTGTTTCGTTCTTGAGCAAAAAATGACAACACCTTCATTGCGCCAATCAACAACAATAAAAATGCAAAAACGCCGCCCATTCCTGCGCCTGTAATGAATAATGCTTGCTCCATCGAATTTCCCCCTTTTTAAGAATAATGGTAAAGAAAGATTCCCAAAAAGTCAACTTGTTTTATCGGACAAATTTACACCTAAACCTTTATATCACGATTAAAACCGCACTTTTCCTTGACAAAAACAGGCAAATGTGGTATAATTAATCATTATTGTAACAAAGGAGACATTTATGTTGAAACAGGAAAACAAACCATCATTTTTACAACGTTTTCGGGATTTTATATATCGCCACTGGCTGAGCCTGACAGGATCCGCCGTGGTCACAACGGCTATTGCTGTTACGCCATCCGAAGATAATCAAGCCAATAAAAGCAAAGGGGGAACATCTTCCGCCCCTACCGAAATGGTTGTTGAAAATAACTCTCAAACAGCAGAAAATTTACGCAATGCCATTACTGATGTCAACTTATCCTCTTTCGAGGACGAGGCTGCCTATGACGATGGAGATGATCCTGCCGGAATTTATGATGTGGGTAATCCAGATGAAAATTCCACACAAGCAGATGGCGTGAGCTATAACCCAGATGAAGAGGAAGACCCTGCCGGTGTCTACGACGTAGGCTATGATCCAGATGAAGAACAAGTTGCCAATGAGGGAGCTCAAGAATCTCCAACTTCAGATTCTCCCACAAGTGAAACAGAAGCTGAAATTTCTGAAGAAACAGCTCCACAATCAGCAGACGCCGAGTTGGGACAAGCCTCCACCTCTGATACATCCGATGCGACACAAGTGAAAGAAGGGGAAAATGGTGATGAATCACAACAAGCTGAAGAAGCAATTAAACTTCCCCCTATTACTCTCGATTCTGCTGTTGTCCAAGCAGCAGGCTTAAGCTTGTATAATCAAACAAAAGCTATGACGGAATTAAACGAAGGAAAAAGATTATACTTTTATATACTCAATGACGTCGTTCATGTTGGCATCGGCTACAATGCCGAAATGGACCCTCTGAATATTAGAAAAACCGGAAATTTGAAAATATTATTAGCCTCTGAAAATAATCGTGAGCTCAGCGCAAAGGAAGTGAAAGACTTTTTTGCAACCTTCACGACAAAAACAGCAGAGCAATTGGCCAATTATACAATTTCCGATGCGGAAGCTTATCGGCTATTACAAGGAAGTTACACTCTTATTTACAAGAAAGTAGCCGAATTCTTCAGCGAATCTGGAGTTGACTTTACAAAGCTACCTAAAGCAGTTCAAGCTGCGGTCTGCGATACAGTTTTACGAGTTGGCCCACAAAAATTTAAAGACACCTTTCCGAAAGCTCAACGGAAAATCATCGATTTAAGTCAAAGATCTTATGAAGATGATCCTGAAGGTTATAAAAAGGCCTATATGGACACAATTGCGGAATTACGTATTCAATATAAAAACAACGAATTTTCAGATACCACTTCCGCCCAACGGGCTTATCGTATTGATCGAATTGCAACTGCAACCTTGTTGATAAATCAAGGTTTAACACCAACACAGGTCATGCAACATTTGGCTGAAAATCCAGTTCCTGGAGATCCGTATCTTGGCATTTCCACAAATGTTATTGAACAACGGGCAGCCGCAACACTTGTTGCAAAGTGGCTAGATCCTGAGAACCATACCACTCTTTATCAAGTATGGCGGACTCAAAAGGATGAGGTTGCTAAGCGGGCCAAAACAGACAAGAAAGAATCTAAAACAGAATCTTCGGAAGCAGCCCCTACGCCAGCCTCCACAAATGTCACGACAGCCGCTTTAACAAGTGCAATCCAACGCCGTGATCGTTAATTACTAAAAAAACTTGCTTTTCGATTTTTTCTCCTTTATATTCAAGTATAGAGGGGGATAAATCAAATGACTCAAAAATTACCAACAAGAAATAAAAAAGTTTTAGACTGGGTAAAAGAAATGGCCACCTTGTGCCAGCCAGACGCTATTTATTGGTGTGATGGCACACAACAAGAATATACTCGTTTGTGCAATGAATTGGTGAAAAAGGGCACTTTCATTAAGTTAAATCCCAAAAAACGACCGAATTCATTTTTGGCGCGTTCCAATCCAAAAGATGTGGCTCGTGTAGAGGCCCGCACCTTTATTTGTTGTAAAAAGGAAATTGATGCTGGTCCAACCAACCATTGGGCCGATCCCAGCAAAATGAAAGCCACTTTGAAAAAACTGATGAAAGGCTGCATGAAGGGACGCACCATGTATGTGATTCCTTTCTCTATGGGACCGCTTGGAAGCCCAATCGCCAAAATCGGTATTGAAATCACAGATAGCGCCTATGTTGTAACCAATATGCGCATTATGACCCGCATGGGGGCAAAAGTGTGGCCAATCTTGGGCAATCAAGATTTTGTACGTTGTTTCCACTCGGTCGGCGCGCCCCTCAAAAAAGGTGAAAAAGATGTGGCGTGGCCATGCAATCCGGACAACACTTATATTACTCACTTCCCTGAAACACGTGAAATTATTTCGTTCGGTTCGGGGTATGGCGGTAATGCATTACTCGGCAAAAAATGCTTGGCCTTGCGTATTGCCTCCACAATGGCCCGTGATGAAGGTTGGTTCTCTGAACACATGTTGATTGCCGGCTTTGAAAACAAAAAAGAAAAGATGAAGGCTTATGTGGCCGCCGCATTCCCATCCGCTTGCGGCAAAACGAATATGGCCATGTTGATTCCACCAAAATCTATGCCTAATTGGAAAGTAACAACTGTAGGCGATGATATCGCGTGGATCAAACCGGATAAAAATGGCGTGCTACGCGCCATCAACCCAGAGGCGGGATTCTTCGGTGTTGCCCCTGGCACAAATCCAGAAACGAACAAAAATGCTATTGAATCCTGCAGGGCAAACACAATTTTCACTAATGTAGCTTTGACAGATGATGGTGATGTGTGGTGGGAAGGGCTAACAAAAGTACCACCGAAACATTTGATTGACTGGCAAGGAAATGATTGGACGCCAAAGTCCACGACTCCTGCCGCGCATCCAAATTCACGCTTTACAGCTCCTGCAAAACAATGTCCTTGCATTGATAAAGATTGGGAAAATCCTGCGGGTGTACCAATTGCTGCCTTTGTATTTGGCGGACGTTTAGCCACCAATACGCCACTTGTTTATCAAGCCTTTAACTGGCAACACGGCGTGTATTTGGCCAGCACAATGGGATCCGAAAAAACAGCCGCAGCCGAAGGGAAAATGGGCGAAATCCGCCGCGATCCTTTTGCGATGTTGCCGTTCTGTGGCTACAATATGGGTGATTATTGGAAACATTGGATGGATATGTTTGGACGCATTAAGCAACATCCATTATTCTTCCGCGTAAACTGGTTCCGTAAAGATAAAAAAGGTAAATTTATGTGGCCAGGTTTTGGTGACAATATGCGCGTGATTGAATGGATTGTGCGTCGCGCTTATAATAAAGTAGGCGCCAAAGAAACGGTGCTTGGATGGATGCCAAATTACAAAGACATGACGTGGCGCGGCCTTTCTATGACAGAAAAACAATTCGACGATCTGATGTCTGTAGATAAAAAATTGGCATTACAAGATGTTGATTCTCAAGGGGAATACTTTGAACAATTTTTAGAAGGCAATCGCCTTCCTACGGATATGGATGCAGAATTGGTTTTGTGTTCTAATCGTTTGAACAGATAAGCCCTCTTAACAACAAAAAACTCCGTTCACAAAGAACGGAGTTTTTATTTACCTTTGCTTTAATTTCTGCTGCAATGAAGCAGAAACTTTCTTTTTGCTACGATGCCGTTTATGATTGTGTCGAACACTTCGATGTTGGCGACAACATTCCGCCCACCGCTCTTCTTTAGATGCTTTCCAACCATACATACCCATATCATCATCTTCATCATATGCTTCGTCAAAATCATGTGCAGAATCGGATAGTCCCTGCTCATTTCTAGCACAGTCTCTCATCAACCTTTGTAATTGTTTGCGTTTTATGCTGGTCTCAGCATCTTGGCGCTCACGTTTTAATTTTTCTTCCATCTCGCGTGTGACCAATTTTGTTTCATCCAAAGGCACTTCTATAACTTCTTGCGCGCTGTGCTTTAAACGGCGAGATAAATCTCGTGTGCCAAGTTGGAAACGAACCAGCGTCGTTGGCAAACCAAATGCAGCCGCCTGTTCCACAGCATGCACCAAATCTCCATCCGTGATAAAGGCGCATAACTCTACAACATACCGATTCATAGCAAAATCATGCATATTCCAAATCATTCGGTCATCTGTATCATTTTGATGGAAATTATAACTAAAATCTCTATAGCCACGCTCTTTTGCCGGACTGTTCCATTTTTCCTTTTTCAAAATTGCAGGATACCATTTATCCTGGGTTGTTTTGCCAGCGCTTACCTCTACATTAGGAAGCGACAAAATCTGTTTATCAAACGATGCATCCACTAAAGCCCTTGCCTCACCCGGGAATGGACTAATCAATTTTGATTGTGCCGCAAAAGAATGATACAATACCGTCTTAGTTGGAGCTTTGGGCAGCCCTTGTTTGATTTGATCTAACAAGGCTTGAATATTTTCTGCTGTTGGCCGACAATCGCGCACATCGAGATATTTACGCAAAACACCCACATCAACCATTAAAATGATCTTTTTCTCGCCCTCAGGGCATGCCTCTCGCAGTGCTTTTAAATAGCTAGCTGCGTCAGCTTGTTCATTTAAATCTTGCCCCATTTTTAAAATTTGCTTTTTATCACAAAAACGAGGTTCTTTTGCCTCTATGATCTCAGAAATATAGGGTTTATTACCGTCTAAATTCATTTGATGAATATTAGCACCCAACCACCGAGACATATGCAACGAATAAGCCATATCATCTGCATCACCATAGACATATAATGGTGTTTCTGGGGAGCGCACAGAAAGTTCAGCCATTTTCCAAACTAATTGAGCCAATACACCTTTGGGGCGTTCATTTAAAACAAAGTCATTATCTTGCAAATTATCTTTATGATATCTGTCGGCTTTCAAAATCCATGGAGCATCCGCAGGATATATCATCTTGCCCCAGTTTGAATTTAACCAAGCGCCAGGCACACTGTTGCGGAATAATCCTTTTTTAAGATCTGTTTCACAATAAGTGTTTCCTGAAATCGGCAAAGTAATAGGATCCAAAGATTGAGCGCCATAATATTCAATTCGCACAAAAGCCCCGGGATTATGTTGTCGAATCAGACGGGTCATATGTGATAAATACTGCACAATCAACTGAGCATTTTGCCGTTGACCCATATGTGTTATATGTCTTTTTAAAATATTACCGTCAACTAATAAGTTGACCGTAGGTGCTGATTGATCCATTTTGACTCCTATTGATTCATCTTGTCAAAAAAATCATCATTATTTTTGGTGGCTTTTAATTTTTCAATTAAAAATTCCATTGCGTCCGTCACGCCCATTGGCATCAACACACGACGCAACATCCACATTTTTGGAAGGCGATCTTTACCCACCAACAATTCTTCCTTACGTGTTCCGGATTTAGTAATATCAATAGCCGGGAAAATACGCTTATCGGAAACTTTACGATCTAAAATAATTTCGCTGTTGCCGGTTCCTTTAAATTCTTCAAAAATCACTTCATCCATGCGAGAACCCGTATCAATCAAGGCGGTACCAAAGATAGTCAAAGAACCACCTTCTTCGATATTACGCGCGGCACCAAAGAAACGTTTTGGACGTTGCAAAGCATTGGCGTCCACACCACCGGTTAAAACTTTACCACTGGATGGCACAACCGTGTTGTAGGCACGCGCCAAACGTGTAATAGAGTCCAACAAAATAATCACATCTTTTTTGTGTTCCACTAAACGTTTTGCTTTTTCAATCACCATTTCGGCAACTTGAACGTGACGCGTAGCGGGTTCATCAAAGGTAGAAGAAATTACTTCGCCCTTCACAGAACGCACCATATCGGTCACTTCTTCCGGACGTTCATCAATCAACAACACTATTAAATGAGCTTCTGGATAGTTGGCAGAAATCGCATGGGCGATATTTTGCAACATCACCGTTTTACCGGTTCTTGGCGGAGCCACAACCAACGAACGTTGACCAAAACCTTGTGGACAAATAAGGTCTATAATTCTGGCCGTCAAATCCTTATCGTCTTCTTTGCCCGTGGGTTCATGTTCCATCTTGATGTTTTGTTCAGGATAAAGTGGTGTTAAATCATCAAAATTGATGCGGTATTTTAATTCTTCCGGTTTAACAAAATTCACAGTATTGATTTTTTCCAAAGCAAAATAGCGTTCATTATTTTTTGGGGCGGTAATTTCACCAGAAATTGTATCACCCGTGCGCAATCCCCAACGCTTAATATGTTGTGGAGCCACATAAATATCATCTGGACCGGCCAAATAATTTGCTTCCGGAGAACGCAAGAAACCGAAACCATCTTGCATAACCTCCAACACACCCTCGCCATAAAGAGTATTGTTTTCTGTCTCTGTCAATTTCTTTAAAATAGCATACATTAAATCTTGCGTGCGCAAACTGGCCGCATTTTCAACATTGAGTTCTTCCGCATAGCGCAACAGCTCTGCCGGAGATTTTTTCTTCAAATCTTGTAATTGCATATTTGTCCTTTGGAAAATTTTATCAGAATGTGATCAACCGACCACGCTTTATATTATAACAGATTTTTTTAATCTGTCAAGTGCCCGCGTTGTTTAAACCTTTTGTGCCTCATGGACGGACGCAAGGAAATGCATATCCGGCTGATATAAAACAACACGTCCTTTGCCTTTCGTCGTTTTGGAGTTTCTTAAAGCTTCATTTGCCTGACGATAGGATAAATCATAATCTTTGTCGCAACTTGCAATACCTATACTGGCACTAAAGGCAGGTGTGTTTTGTTTTTGCCTTAATTGAACCAATTGAGCTTGCAATCTTTTTGCTACCTTTTCGGCCAAAGGCAACGAGATATTACGCAAATAAATAACAAATTCATCTGCTCCACTGGATGCACGACAAATTAAATCAGTTTTTCGAATACCTGAGCGAAGCGCAACACCCATCATTTTAAGAACTTCGTCACCCACTTGTTGGCCATATATTTTGTTCAGTGCGCCGAAATCATCTATATCCAAAAGCAACACCGCCCCGGAAGTCTTTTCATCCATCCGCAAAGCAGATTGCATTAATCCATCAAATGTTCTGCGCGTTGGCAAGGAAGTTAATTTATCCACAGATGCCTCTTTTGCCATTGACATCAATAATGTATCTTGCTGTCTGCCACGCAAATGCCACCGAACATCCGGACGATCTTGGAATATTTTCAACCGGCGTTGCCACGGTTGAGCCGTTTGCATCGAAACGGGCAAAATACGGCCCATTTTCCCTTTTTGAAATTGCCATAAATGAATAGCCCAAGTTTGGGGACTTTTTAAATCAACAGCTTCACCCATCAATCGTTGGGCCACAGCTTGAAAACTAGCTTCATCCAAAAGCAAAAGACTCTGATCAGACAATGTCTCCGCCTGTTTATATGCATGCATTGCTATTTTCTTTCCACCCAAACGAGCAAGATGCTCTTTAAATAAAGAACGCACGGCAACGGGTAATCCTTTTTGATATACAATTTCGTCTGGTAAAATCCCTTTATCTTTCAAGGAAAGGCATAATTTTAATACTTGCATATACATAGAATCATGCCAATCTGTATGAATCTTTTTACGCTTAATTTCCCCCAGCAAAATCATAATCCTACCTCCGTGATTACCAGTAAGAAAAATTGTATCATATTTTTTTATTTTTGTCAAGATTTTTGTTTTATTGTGACATCTTGACTTTTCTTTTACTTTTGGATACATTTTATTAAACAATGAGGAGGCTTTATGTATCAAGGTATTCCTTTTCCGGATATTAACCCCGTGTTATTTCAATGGGGCTGGTTTGCTGTGCGTTGGTATTCGCTAGCCTATATTTTTGGCATTTTGGGAGCTTGGTATTTGGCGCGCAAAATGTCCGCCTATTCGCGTAGCGTTTTTACCGTTTTAAAAATCGATGATTTTCTGATTTGGGCAACTATTGGTATTATTTTAGGCGGCCGATTAGGATATTGTGTATTCTATAATCTACGCTATTTTTCCGAATTTCCACTTCAAATTTTTGCAATATGGCAAGGCGGTATGTCTTTCCATGGGGGCCTTTTGGGCGTGGCCGTTGCCACAATCCTTTTTGCTATAAAAAAACAAATTCCCATTTTTTCTATCGGCGATATTCTGGTTTGTGTTGCCCCGCTCGGATTGTTCTTGGGCCGTTTAGCAAACTTTGCTAACGGAGAATTATTCGGGCGCGTCACTCACTCTGTTCCGTGGGCAATGATTTTCCCGATGGGAGGTCCGGAACCGCGTCACCCCAGTCAGCTGTATGAAGCCGGCGTAGAGGGACTGTTATGTTTTATTATTTTGAATCTTCTTTGGTGGCTCTGTCCGCGTTTTCGCAATCGATTGGGTCTTCCGACCGGCCTCTTCCTTATATTATACAGCATTGGGCGCTTTTGTTTAGAATACACACGGGAACCAGATGCGCATTTAGGCCTTATTTGGCACGATTTCAGCATGGGACAACTTTTATGCGTGCCGATGTTTTTGTTGGGCATTCTTTGTATTTTGATTTCCAAAAAAAATCCTATATTTGCTAAGGAGGAATAGTGGCGAAACGACATACTTGGTTACAAAATATCAATCGAGGCCTTAAAAAACGCTTGATTATTCCAATTTTAAGGTCGCCGCATCCGCCGGAACACACTGCCCGAGGTGTCGCAATTGGAACGATGTGGGCCATGACCCCATTGGTTGGTATTCAAATGTGGTTAGTTTCTATAACATGGCTATTTTATAAACGGTGTTTACACAGATCCTTTTCTTTGCCTTTAGGACTCGCTTTCACATGGATTTCTAATGTGTTTACCATGATTCCCATTTATTATGTGTTTTATGTTACCGGACAAATGATGATGGGCAACTGGGATTCCATTTCTGGCTATGGTCACTTGAAAGAAATTTTGGAAAAAACATTTTTATCCGATTTATCTTTTTTGCAAGAGTGTCTTTTATTTTTTGAACTTTTACTCAAAGATTGGGGTCTTGCTATGATTGTCGGTTGTTTGCCGTGGATGATATTAGGTTATTGGATTGGTAATTCCCTTACCTTGCATATTATTAAAGATTATCAAGCATTAAAAGAAAAAAGACGTCTGGCAAAACTTCAAAAACATTTACAGGAGCTTCATGAATGATTGTCCCAAAACTATTTGAAGATTGCTCTTTTATTTCTGCCGGATTTTGTGATGCCGAGGAAAGTTTAGATTTGGAACAACCCATTTTAATGAATCAAGTTCATGGGGCAAATGCTTTTGTCATTAGCGCGGCACCTCAGGACCCTCCAGACTGTGATGCACTGGTGACAACTACACCAAATCTAAAACTAACCGTTAAAACCGCAGACTGTGCTCCGGCATTATTTGTTGATCCGCAAAATCACATTATTGCCGCTACCCATGCCGGATGGAAAGGCGCCTTTCAAGGCATTTTAGAAAACACTATTTTGACAATGATAAAGTTAGGGGCATCGCTTGATACAATTCGCGTGGCAATTGGTCCACACCTTACAAAAAATAGTTTTCAAGTATCACCCCAAATGCAATCTTTGTTTCCGCAAACAGAATTTTGTTTTTTTGAAAAAACATCCTCGGGAATTTATTTTGATTTTTCCGCTTATTTGGCACATCGGCTTCAACGCGCTGGAATTCATAAAATAGAAATATCCTCTATTGATACATTACAAGATCCAGCCTATAATAGCTATCGTCGAGATCCATCTAATCCGGCACGCCAATACAGTTTTATTCAAATCAACGGGGAGGGCTAACCATGTACGATAATGTTGAATTTGTCATTTGTTGTGCGGGCATCTGCACACGCAGCTATCCACATGCCGCAGCTATAGCGCATAAAGCTTTGTTACCTATGGGTGACATGCGATTGATCGACTATGTCCTTCAAGATATTGTCAAAGCCGGGGGACGTCACATTTCTATCGTCTGCTCAAACCAAAAAGTTATCGATGATTTTAAACATGCTCTTTTCCCCGATCCAAATGTTGTTAAAAAACTTCGTGCAAAAGGAAAAACAGATATTGCCGATATCACAGAAAAAACTTTTTTGCCCAAAGATTTAGATTTAAAATTCTTTATTCAAAAAGAAGCTTTGGGGACGGCACACGTCATCTATGTTGCCCGCAAAGGGATCCAAAATCGTCACGTTGTTTTAATTTTCCCGGATGACATCTTGCTTTCTAAGGATCCGGAGAAACCTTTAATGGGACGATTAGTGGATACTTTTTTAAAAAATCCTAAAATTGCTATGCTAACAGGCATGTATTGTGACGATGTCAGCTCTTATGCCATCATTGAAAATAATCGCGTTGTTGAAAAACCAACGCATCCAACGAACCATCTGGCCGGTCTGGATCCTAATATCTTGCCCCGCGAAATGATTGCTTTTTTAATCAAACAAGCACCCAAACGGTTGAAACAGGCAAGGGAAACAGGCAAAGAATGGATCTATATCGATGCCCTTAATGAATTTTTGGACAAGGGTGGCGAGCAACAAGGTTTTAGCGTTAAAATTTTTGAAAAAGATCCGCAAGATGAGCTTATTGATACGGGATCTCTTTTCCTATATGAGCAGGCCTTTTTGAGAATGTTGCTAACACATTCCCACTTCAAAAAAGACCATCAAAAGTTGGTTCAAAAATTGTTGCGTTAAATTTTAGTTATGATAAGCAAAGTACAAATCGTTGCTGTCAGAATCGCATCTGACTGTAGTACCAAGATTCATAACATTTTCATATTCTCCCGTTCCATTACCGCCTTCGTCCATTTTCTCAACTGTATCTGTGCCGCTAACTTGAGAAAAATAAGTATATGACATAACTTTCAAACGGTTACAAGCTAGATTAGGAATACTACCATAGTGGATCACAAATCCCTGACCATCATTTGTGGGCGTAACATCAACTACTCCGTTAAATCTAGATCTGGGCTGCTTTACACCCCCAGACTGCACACAATCAATCAAGTCATTTTCACACACAACCGTGTTGCTTAAATTGTCATAGGATCTACTCCATGAATATAACTCTATAATGCCTCGAGCTAATTCCTCTACTTCTGTATGTGTCGCACTGATCTTATACATATCCAAGCCGAAACCAATACCGGCGACGGCTCCATACATGATCAAGCCCATAATGGCGATCACGCCCAACATTTCCACCATAGTTCGACCGAGTTCATTTTTTAATTTTTTCATTGGATATCTCCTTTTTCTTTTTTATACCCCGAAAAACCAAAAGTTGCAAGCATTTTTTCTAAATCCTTCTGAACAAACATCTGGCGTTGTCTTTTTGAAAAAGAAAGAGTCAATAAACTCTCATTTAAAACTTTTAATTTTTGCATCTTATCTAAGACCGTTTTCGCACGAGGTCCAGAAATAATTTTAAACATTTCATCTCGACGACGATCTATCGAAAGTGTTTTTAAAAATGGCAATATTTTGGGAATAGCGTCTGCAACATCCCTATCAATTTCTTTCTCGCCTGTTTTTGCCCAAAAACGAAAATAGCGCAGCAATCTCAAATAATCTTCATGCATTCTTTTTTCGGCTTTTCCAACAAAGCGCACATGTCGCTTTTTTAAATCTTCAAGACCCCCAACATAATCATAAATTTTACCACGAACGTCTGCGTATAGCGCATTGATAGTAAAATCCCGTCTTTTTGCATCAACGGCCCAAGATTTTGTAAATCCAACTACCGCATGGCGACCGTCTGTTTCAATGTCCTTTCGCAATGTTGTGATTTCAAAAGGCGTTCCAGCCACTTTGGCCACAATTGTCCCGAAAGCACGTCCGATTTCTAAATAAGGGATGTCGTTTTTCTTTAACCGAGAGACAACTTCGTCTGGGGTTAAAGTTGTTGCCATATCTCTGTCTGTGAATTTTTTATGCAAAAGAAAATCTCGCACGCATCCGCCGACAAGTCGAACTTTACCATCTAGAATCCGATGTAAAAATAACGCTTTTTGATCCCATAGTTTTTGCATAACCTCATGATAACAAAAGTTTCCTTGCAAATCAAGAATAAAAACAGTATAATAAGCGCATGATAATTACTACAACAAAAGACTTAAAAGCACTTTGTGCACGTTTTAAAAAACATTCTTTTATTACCGTAGACACAGAGTTTATTCGTGAAAAAACTTATTACCCACAAGTTTGTTTAATTCAACTGGCCAGCCCGGATGAAGCCGTATGTGTTGATCCACTGTCCGCGGAACTGGATCTATCCCCCTTATTTGAATTATTTCAAAACAAAAAAGTAATTAAAGTCTTTCATGCTTGCCGGCAAGATATTGAAATTTTCTATCACCTTTCTCATCAAATCCCTGTGCCCATTTTTGATACACAGGTCGGCGCCATGGTATGCGGCTATGGGGACAATGTCAGCTATCAACAATTGGTCAACGACTTTGTGGGGATATCTTTGGATAAAACAATGCGTATCACAGATTGGTCAAAACGTCCTTTGTCACCGGAACAAATAGAATACGCCCTACATGATGTGATAGAATTGAAAACCGTCTACACTAAAATGATGGAAAAAATTTGTGCGCAAAATCGTTTGGATTGGTTGAGTGAAGAAATGGCCGACCTAATCAACCCCTCATCATACGAGTATAATGTTGATTTAATGCTGAAAAAGGTAAAAACGCCATTCAAAAAACCATTACAAACACATGTATTTTCCAAGTTGTACGCATGGCGTGAAAAAGTGGCTCAAAAAATAGATCGCCCTAAAAAACACTTCATGAAGGACGAAGCGCTCATTGAATTGGCGATTGCTTTGCCAACAAAACCTGAACAGCTTGATTCTTTACGCTCTATCCCTGCCGGTTTTAGCAAAAGCGATTACGCCAAGGAAATTGTTTCGGTTGTTGTAGCCGCTACAAAAGATGATCCTGCGAGCTTTGAACAACCGGTCCAAACAAAACCTCTGTCAACCAAACAACACAATTTGGCCGACATTTTGCAACTTGTCTTGAAAATATGTGCTGAAAATTATGAAGTTGCCCCAAAACTTGTTGCCACACAAGATGATATTCGAACCTTTATTCAAACGGGAGAAGCACCTTTTCTAAATGGTTGGCGACAAAAAGTATTTGGCGATGCCGCTTTAGCAATGCAAGCCGGCAAACTATCTATTTCTTTTGATCCTGCGCTGGGAAAAATTGTTTTACGTTAAGCACTTTTTTGTTGTATTCTTGACGCCATTTGCACCCGGCAAATTTCCATACTTTTTGCTTCATTAATGGCATTGTCATAACTTTTGCTCATTTGATCCAACATCACATCATACAATGCCGCCGGGTGACGTGTTGTATAATAATTTTCAATACCATCGATATATGCTTCTCTATCATAAATAGACAATGGAATATGGCCGTATTTATCTAAAATCCACGAAGATACCAAACGTGCAGCTCTTTTATTACCATCCGGGAACGGGTGAATAGCAACACTGTTATAATTAGCCTCAATCGCCTGCATTACAGGATAATATGCAAAACGTTGAAATTGAGCATTAGGAGATTCTTCCCAATAAAATGCCGGAATCCGTCTTTGATTGATACCCACCACTAAATTTGACATTAAATAAGGGACTTTTTCCCAATTTGCCAAAACTAAAACAGAATTTAACCAATGAGCGCGCGCCCGACGAAATATGCCCCCTGGAATGGTATCAGAAAAACCCATAGCGCATGCATGTGCATCTTTAAGTAATTCAAGATCAAATTGTTGTTTGGGTGCAAAACGTATCATTTGAAAGGCCGAAAAAAGTCTTTTTCTACTCTCTTCTTGTGTGCGCGAAAAAGCCCTGTCCGGCACCCAGTCAAAACGAGAAGCCAACTCTGCAGAACCTTCCCATACAGAATCTTCCAACTCTTTACGATAGTTGCTTCTGTTTAATAAAATTCTATATTTTTCTCTCTGCCGTTCAATGCCAGCAAGTCGTGCGCCTAATTTTATCACTGTAAAACCCCTTTGATAGCAGGGATTATTATAGCACAAAACATGATTTTGTCAAGTTTTATCCAAATATCTTGCTGACCAGGTTTTTAAAATCATCACACAAGGATGAATTCTTTTTGCCCATACTATCGAATTTTTTTAATAATTCTTTTTGCTCGCTTGTCAAATTTGTTGGAGTTTCAACACGGAAAGTGACATACAAATCACCAAATCTGTCGGATTTCAAAACAGGCATTCCTTTGCCTTTTATTTTCACCTGTGTTCCAGATTGCAACCCTGGTTTCAAAGTGTAATTTTCGCCCTTTCCATCCAAAGTCGGCACAAAAACATCTCCACCAAGTGCCGCTGTCACCATAGGAACAGGAACATTTACATACAAATCATCTCCTTGGCGCTCAAACAATTTATGCGGTTTCACATTGATAAACACATACATATCGCCGGCTATTCCGCCATTAGGGGCCACATCGCCTTCGCCGGCTAAACGCATCCGAACACCGGTATCCACACCAGCCGGAATAGTAATTTCCAAATCGCGTTTTTTGCGCACACGCCCCGTCCCAGAGCACTCTTTACACGGCTTTTTAATTACTTTGCCAGTTCCATGACACACAGGGCAAGCCGTTTCAACAACAAAGAATCCTTGGCGTTGACGCACAACACCAACCCCACCGCAAGTTGAACAAGTATCTAATCCTTCACCGCCAACACCTTTACAACTTTCACAAGCCACAAATGTGTTGACACTAACTTTCTTTTTAAGACCGTGATAAGCTTCTTCCAACGAAACATCCAAATCATAGCGCACATCAGCCCCTTGAGCTTTGCCGCCACGGGGACGTCCTCGCTTCATCCCAAACATCTCGGCAAACAAATCCTCAAAACCCATACCGGAAAAATCAAATCCACCAAAGCCACCATGAAATCCGCCTGCGCCACCCATGCCGGCTTTAAATGCTTCATGGCCAACACGATCATAGGTCGCGCGCTTCTCGTCATCCTTTAATACTTCATAAGCTTCGGCCAATTCTTTAAACTTTTTTTCTGCCTCGGGATCTCCCGCATGATGATCTGGGTGACAACTCATTGCTTTAACGCGAAAAGCCCGCTTGATTTCATCAAACGAGGCTGTTTTTTCAACACCTAATGTTTCGTAATAATCAGCCATTTACATAATTCCTTATGCGTATTAAAGCATAAAAAGGGGTGGCTTTCAACCACCCCTATTGATTTATTTTTTCACTTCTTCGTAATCAGCATCAACCACTTCCTCATCGGCCTTTGGTTGTTCCGCACCGGCATCAGCACCTGCTCCGGCCGCCCCTTCAGCGCCTCCTTGTGCCGCTTGAGCTGCCTTATACATGGCTTCGCCCATCTTCATACTGGCGTTCTGAAGAGCTTCTGTTTTCTCTTTGATACGCGCGGTATCGTTAGATTCAGAGGCTTCCTTCAATTCCTTCACGCAAGCTTCAATAGCGTCTTTATCAGCCGGTTGAATCTTGTCTGCATTTTCTTTCAGCATTTTTTCCGTGCTTGCAATCAAAGAATCTGCGTGGTTCTTAGCATCAGCCGCCTCTTTGAACTTCTTGTCCTCTTCGGCATGAGCCTCAGCATCTTTCACCATCTTTTCAATATCAGCATCGGACAATCCGCCAGAAGATTGAATACGGATGGATTGTTCTTTGCCGGTTGCTTTATCTTTGGCCGACACGTTCACAATACCATTGGCGTCAATATCAAAGCTGACCTCAATTTGTGGCATACCACGTGGTGCAGGAGGAATTCCCACCAAGTCAAATTGACCAAGCAATTTGTTATCGCGGGCAATTTCACGTTCACCTTGGAACACACGAATTGTCACAGCTGTTTGACCATCTTCAGCGGTAGAGAACACTTGCGATTTCTTTGTTGGAATCGTCGTGTTACGATCAATCAAGCGTGTGAACACGCCACCCAATGTTTCAATACCCAGTGACAATGGCGTCACATCAAGCAACAAGACGTCTTTCACATCACCTTTTAACACACCACCTTGAATAGCGGCACCCATGGCCACCACTTCATCAGGGTTCACGCCCTTATGTGGCTCTTTACCAAAGAAGTCTTGGACCAATTTTTGCACGGCTGGCATACGGGTCATACCGCCAACCAAGATCACTTCGTCAATCTTATCTTTGGAAAGTCCTGCGTCCTTCAAAGCCTTTTCCATTGGGCCTTTTGTGCGTTCAAGCAAATCTTCCACCAAGCTTTCCAATTTTGCACGGGTCATAGACACATTCAAGTGTTTCGGACCTGTGGCATCGGCCGTAATAAACGGCAAGTTGATGTCTGTTTGGTTAGCACTGGACAATTCAATCTTGGCTTTTTCGGCAGCTTCCTTTAAGCGTTGTAAGGCCATACGATCTTGACGTAAATCAATGCCGTTTTCTTTCTTAAACTCATCAGCCAAATAATCCATAATACGAGCATCAAAGTCTTCTCCGCCCAAGAATGTATCACCGTTGGTAGATTTCACTTCAAACACGCCATCGCCGATTTCCAAAATAGACACATCAAACGTACCACCGCCCAAATCATACACAGCGATTGTACCAGATTTTTTCTGATCCATACCATAGGCGAGTGCGGCTGCCGTTGGCTCGTTGATAATACGAAGCACATCCAAGCCGGCAATTTTACCAGCATCTTTTGTGGCCTGACGTTGGCTGTCATCAAAGTAAGCCGGTACCGTAATAATAGCTTCGGTAATTTTTTCACCCAAATAAGCTTCGGCATCTTCTTTTAATTTTTGCAATACGAAAGCGGAAACTTGGCTTGGGGCATATTTTTTGCCATCCACTTCCACCCAAGCATCTCCGTTTTCACCGGAAATAATCTTGTATGGCACCATTTCCTTATCTTTGGTCACCATCTTGTCATCATAACGACGACCGATTAAACGTTTAATGGAATAAAGTGTTCCTTGCGGATTTGTGACCGCTTGACGTTTGGCGGGCTGCCCGACCAAGCGCTCACCCTTTGAGGTAAAAGCGACAATGGAAGGGGTCGTTCTGGCGCCTTCACGGTTCTCTAATACTTTGGCATTTTTGCCATCCATAATTGACATACAGGAGTTTGTTGTTCCCAAGTCAATACCTAAAATTTTACTCATTTTGTTCTCCTTTCCTGTTCCTTATGGATAGTATATGGGTCATACAATCGTATTTTGCAACAGGTAAAATCATTTTTTTCTTTAATTTTTGCATTTTTTTAATTATGATAAAGAAAAAAGGACAAAAAATGTTAGAACAAGTTTTGCAAATTTTGATAGCCGGTTTTAATTCAAACGGCATTCCCATGATTGGCTCTTTTTTGGCCGCCACAACATTCGGAATTTTTTACACAAAAAACACACAATATGGTCGTTTTTTGGCGATTAGCCAAGCCTTTTGGGTTATGTCGTCACGGTATTTTTTGCTTATTTTTGCCCCCCTACTGGGGCCATTAAACCAAGCCTTTATCCTTCCCGAAGAGACTTTAAACAGCATTTCTATTGCTTTTAATACAATCGCCGCAGGATTATTCTTGACCAGTTTATTTCCTTCGTTTTCTCGTTTTTCTAAATCACTTCTGCTGCCGATTTTATTTTCATTGATTGTTTTTGGAATTAACTCCGGCCTTTTATATTTAGATTTAGTTCATGTTCCTTCCCACGAAATTTCTGCATTAACACTCGGAGGATCTTTAATTATAGCCGCCCTTGGTTTTCACACAATTCAGGCTGTCACACAAAAAATGATCTTCTTTATTCCCCGTTTGGGATTGATTGCCATCGGGGCCTATGTTATTTTACGCGTCTTTAATTTAATTGCCCCGGCTCCTGCCATTCCTACGATCTTATATGGTATTATTTCCGTTTCTGTGTTGATTGCGCAACTACGCTTTACACAATCTATTTTATCTTCAACAGAACAAGCATTGGAAAAAGAAAAAAAGAAAAAAACATTATTTTGGGATATCGCTCCCTTTCCTATTTTGTTGACGCGTCTTATGGATGATTCCGTTTTGTATATGAATCCGGCGGGATGTCAATTACTCGATGCCAATAAAGACAACCTTACCTCTATTCATTTCTCTAATTATTTTGTAAAACCAGAAAAACGCGCCGAGCTGATTGAAAAAACAAAAGCAAGCGGCGTCGTTGAAAATTTCGAAGTCGAGCTTGTCTGTCCAGCTTCCGACAAACATTTATGGATTACCTTGTCCTCTCGTGTTTTTGAACTAAATGGCGAACTTGTTTTGTATATTAACTTCACCAATATTACGGATCAAAAGCAAACCGAGCAAGCTTTATTTATCCAAGCTTCTACGGACGCTTTAACCGGCCTCAACAACAGGCGCCAATTCTTTAACCTAACAGGCATGGCTTTGGAAGTTGCACAACGCCAGCAAAAAGCTTTTTCCGTTCTTATGCTAGATATTGATCATTTTAAAGCAATCAACGATACCTATGGCCATGATGCAGGAGATGTTGTTTTGCAACAATTGGCCGAAATTTTGAAAAAGAATTTACGTAAATCGGATATCATTGCGCGTTGGGGCGGAGAAGAATTTGTTATGTTCTTGCTCTCAGCACCAGAAAAAGCGCCGATCCCCGCTAACAAAATCAGAAAAGCCGTTGAAGAAACCGTTGTTTCCGTCGGAAACAAACAAATTCAATTCACTGTTAGTTTAGGTATTTCGCTCAGCCAAACACATGATATAGCAACACTACAAAAAGAAGCCGATATTGCCCTTTATCATGCAAAAGAAAACGGCAGAAATCAGGTTGTTTCATTTTCTCCTGAGCTGGCAACGCCACCCAATGTTTTGGAGACAACAGAATCATGAAGTTTTCTTTATTTCCCGTTCTGTGCATTCTTGTTACGGCATATTTTTCCTATCATGGCATTTGGGGAAACCGAGGATTGTCTCGGTTGATTGAAATTCGCCACCAAATTGAAGAAGCGGAACAATTAGCTCTTTCTACCACGGATGCAAAAGAAAAATTAAAGTATAAGACTGAGGCCTTAAAAAATCCAAAGACCATAGATCTGGATATCTTGGAAGAGGAAGCTTTACGTGTGCTGGGCCAAACAAATACCAATAATCTGGTTATTTTTGATTAGCCTTTGAAAATTTTATCATTCCAGTTAGAATCATTATCAAAGCCGGAATCATCAATACGCCGGTAAAGATGAAATATTCTGGCCATCCCATATGTTGTGCCAACCATCCCCCCGTTGTTGCTAACAATGTTAAAGGCACCATTGTCAACGCATTTAAAAACGCATACTGAGTGGCCGAAAATGCCCGACAGCATTGACGTGATAAAAACACAGTCCAAACGGCGCCACCCATACCTCCAACAATGTTGTCAAAAATAATGACTAAAAAGAACAAAGGTACACTTGGGCCAACCCAAGCCAGTCCGGCGAAAGCAATGCTTGTCAAAATCTCAATCGCACCCAACCAAAACAATAATTTTTTAAATTGGAATCGATCCAAAATCCACCCGCCGCAAAAAATACCCAATGTGGTAATAATTGAACCGAAGGTAGCGGACACCAAAGCAATCTGACTTTTTGTAAAACCAACATCATAATAAAACGGATAAGCCATCTTGCCCAACATCCCGTTGCATAATTTATACAATACGATAAATAGGCATAAAATGCCCAAATTTTGACGGCTCATAAATTCTTTAAAAGGTGCCACCACCATGGTATAAAAAGAGGCTGGCATCTCTTCTTCTTTTGTTTTTTTCAACAACATCAAGGATCCCAATCCGACCAACACCATCGCTATTGAAATTCGATAAACATAACTCCATGGTAAATAGGCGGACAAAGCAATCATACCTGCTGTTGCGGCGAAATATCCTAACCGCGTTCCGAATTGATATAGCACTGTTCCGTGGGTCAAATCATCCCCTTTTAATGTATCAATTCGAAGGGCGTCTACAGTCAACTCCTGGCTGGCCGCACAAAAGGCAATCCAAAAACTCACGCCGAACACACCCATTGTATCACGCACAGGATCTAACATTGATAGAGCTAATAATCCACCTAACACACCTAATTGGAAAACAAGACACCATGCCTTTTTACGTCCCATTTTTTTGAAAATCGGCAGGGTCAACCTATCCACCAATGGTGCCCACAAAAACTTTAAACTATATGGCAAAGTCACTGCGGCAAACAAGCCAACATCCTTTAATTCCAAACCGGATTCTCGTGCCCATAAAGTCAATAATCCCCCCACCAAATTGATCGGGGCCTGAACGGAAATTCCTAAGCCTAAAAACGGCCACAAAAAAGCCTTTCCATAACGCGCCTTAAAACTAATCCACCACTTTTTCATTAGCCCTCCTGAAACAACGAAACATATCGCTTTAATCTTTTATACACTTTTGAATTTTTATTTTCCATCAATTTTTTGGGAGATCCATCTTCCACAATTTTACCATTTTCCAACAGTAAAATGCGATTAGCACTTGCAATTTCTGCGGGCACATTAGATGCAAATACCACTGTTGGCTTATGCCCTTTTACTTTGGATAAGTTTTTGATTCCTTCCAATACTTTTGTTTGCGCCAAAGTATCCAAATTGGCGGTTGGTTCATCCATGATAATAATAGGTGTTTGACGCAAAAATGCCCGCGTTAAAGCCAAGCGTTGCTTTTGTCCTGCCGACAAAGAAGTCACTTTAGATTCAATTCCCTTTTCTTTGCATGTAATTTCATCCAATAAACCCGCCGCATTTAAGGCTTGATAAAGTTCTACATCCGTGGCCTTTGGATTAAATACCAACAAGTTTTCTCGGATATTTTTTTGTGTCCAAAACACCGGATGCTGATTCATATAGGTGATGATTTGTTTTAAAGATTGAGCTGTAGCTTTTTGCACATTTTGATCATTAATCAACACCTCGCCCGCCTGAACCTCATATGCATGTTGCATCACATTGATAAGGGTTGATTTTCCCATGCCAGAATTTCCGATAATAGCCACACGATCACCTTGTCTAATCTTTAAAGATAAATCTTTTAACACTGGAATTTTGCGATCTGGATAAGCAAATGTAATTTTTTTTAACTCAATTCTGCCTCCATACGGAACACTCCGGCGCCCTACCTTTAAATCCAAATTATGATCATAAGACAATGTGTCCAACAATTTATGATAGGCTTTTGTTTTACGAGCAATCCGTCCCACACACCAAACCAAAATGTTGCCATTAACTACCATTTCCGAGACCATACCTGTTATCAACACAAAATGGCCTAGTTCATGATCCTTTAGCACATCTGCTGCCGCCATCAAATTACAAATGACAATTGGAAAAATGCCCGCTGTCATTCCGCTAATATACTTAATCAACTGCAATTTAAGATTTACCTTCAACGACGCAAAAGTGTATTTTTCCATTTTTTCATGCACTTCTTGCAGCACTTGATCCTGAATATTCAAGGCTCCGATATTAACTAAATTATCCAGTTGATCTGCCTTTTCCGCTTCGTTTTGGACACGCCATTTTTCCAACTCACCATCTCTGGAAAAATGCTTATTGATTAAGCGTTCAATCACAACCGCAAAAAACCAACAAGTAAAAACAATTGCTGCAAAAATCGCTTTTTCTTTTAACAAAATAATGCCCGCAAAAAACCAGGGCACAAAAAAGGCAAGCCCTCGAAAAAACGCTTCCATCATATCTGTGATATTTTTATTCAATGCCCCAATATTTGTAACAACTTTAGTTGCTTGTTGGCCTTCCAATACAATCGGAGGCATTTTTAAAATCACATCAAAAATTTTTTTAAACAGCCCATTTTTAAAAAATGATTCAACATGGTCATACCACAACCAAATTAAATCACAAAAATAACGATATGTTGGTTGAAAAACACATTGAAATATAATCCACCCAATTACAACGAGCGGTAATTGAGTTTCATTCATATGCATTTGTAATTGTTCCAAAACAATAGCTGATGAAATGGGGATAAGCAAGCTCAATGCCCCGCGCAATGACCACAAGCAAATGGTAATAACACACAACTTTCGGTGACTATGCATCATCAAACAAAGTGTTGACCAAAAGTTTTGCCATAATACTTTATTGCTCGGCGCAACTTCTTTCATCTTGGATACTCCCCCGCGCAAATCCTATTTTTTCTTTTTAGCTGTGATAGAACGAGGGGCTTCACTCTTTTTATTTTTTCCCGTTTCTGACACATGTGAAACACCTGTGCCTGGAATAGAAACAGTTTTACGCGTCCTGCCATTAGCCATTTTTGTCACCCGATAGCCAGGAACGCCCCAACTAAATCCAACTCCAGACTTGCTAAAATTGATCCTGAACAAGCCTAAAATATCAATTGATTTACGAAAACGCCATCCCATTTTTACCTCCCTTTTGTTTATAATCTACCGCGTTCAAATTTGCGGCGGTCATTTAAATCCAGATACTTTTTACGCAACCGGATATGTTTTGGTGTGACTTCCACCAACTCATCATCTGCGATATAGGCAAGCGCTGCCTCCAAAGACATTTTTACCGGCGGAATCAATGTCACTGCCTCATCCTTACCGGCCGCCCGCATATTCGTCAATTTTTTACCTTTAATCGGATTCACATCAATATCACCAGGTTTAGCATTAGCACCAATAATCATACCTTCATAAACGTCCACACCTGCCCCGATAAAGAGCGGGCCACGTTCCTGGATATACCACAAAGCATAAGCCACAGATTGGCCGGCTTCTGTTGAAATCAACACACCATTGCGACGGGCTTGAATTTCACCTTTATAGGGTTGATAGCTGTCAAAAATTCGGTTCATCACACCAGTTCCGCAAGTATCAGTTAAAAATTCACTATGATACCCGATCAAACCACGAGAAGGAGCCAAGAACACCAAACGCGTCTTACCGCCACCAGATGGTGTCATCTGTGTCATTTCGGCCTTACGTTCGCTCATTTTTTGCACAACGACCCCCGAATAAGCATCATCCACATCAATCACAACTTCTTCAACCGGTTCTAACTTTTGACCGCCTTCTTCTTTAAACACCACACGCGGACGCGATACAGAAAGTTCGTATCCTTCGCGACGCATTGTTTCAATTAAAATACCTAACTGCAATTCACCACGACCAGCCACTTCAAAAGCGTCCGTAGAATCTGTTTTTGAAATCTTCAAAGCCACATTACCTTCGGCCTCTTTTTCCAAACGATCCCAAATCACACGCGAAGTCACTTTGTCACCATCTTTACCCGCCAAAGGAGAAGTATTGATGGAAAAAGTCATTGCCAAAGTCGGCGGATCAATCGGTTGCGCTTGAATCGCTTCGGTCACTTCCTGGGCGCACAAAGTATCGGCCACAGTTGCCTTTTGGAAACCGGAAATACTAACAATATCGCCAGCCAAACCTTCCTCAATCGCTTGATGCTTCAAACCACGGAAAGCCAAAATTTTGCTAACACGCGCAGTTTCAATTGTTTGTCCATCGCGGGAAATTGCCTTGATCATCTCGTTTGTTTTTACTTTACCAGAAGTAATACGGCCGGTTAAAACGCGCCCCACAAACGGATCCATATGTAAAGTCGTTACCAACATTTTAAAAGGCCCATTGATATCACTTTCTGGAGCTGGAACATGCTCAATAATCTTTTTGAAAAGTGGTTCAATATCAATGTGCTCATCGTTTAAATTTTCCACAGCCCAACCATCACGCCCCGAGGCGAACAATACAGGATAATCTAACTGTTCATCTGTTGCCCCAAGGTTGGCAAACAAGTCAAAGACTTCATTGTTCACCTCCACTGGGCGAGCGTCAGGACGATCTACTTTGTTGATCACCACAATCGGACGTAAACCAAGCTTCAAAGCTTTACCTACCACAAATTTTGTTTGAGGGAGCGGACCTTCTGCAGCATCCACCAACACAATCACGCCATCCACCATGGACAAAATACGCTCTACTTCGCCACCGAAATCGGCATGCCCTGGTGTATCTACGATATTGATACGATAACCATGCCATTCCACAGAGGTACATTTTGCTAAAATCGTAATACCGCGCTCACGTTCCAACTCACCGGAATCCATAGCGCAAGTAGCTACTTGTTGATTTTCACGAAACGCACCAGATTGGCGCAAAAAAGCGTCTACAAAAGTCGTTTTGCCATGATCCACGTGGGCAATAATGGCAATGTTGCGCATATTTTGACTCATTTTAAAATCCATTTCCCTTCAATAATATGGCGAAATTATAGCATAAAATCAGATAAATGTAAAGGGGAACATAAAAAAATCCCCGACAACAAATCGGGGATGTGTCATATTTTGGTTTTACCCTTTTTTCAGCGATTTTTTCTCACCGAAAACATGTCCGAAAAAGCTGCGTTTTGTGCCAACCCCCGAAAGTTGCTGTGCCAAACCTTGCTTAGTCTCTGCCCGGGCCTTAGATGTCGTAGCCGAGGCAAATCTTTCACGCTCTGGTAAAGCCAGCAAAGCATCCATTTCTGCCAAGCGTTCTGTAATTTTTCTTCCGGGATGTTTCTTCTCATAAGCCGCAATCATCTCATGATTCAAACCACGAGAATCTTCTTTCAACTTTCTATAAACATACAACAGATCGTTTAAGTAAGGCTTTTCCTCATCCCTAACGTCTTTACCATCAAAACGCATCGCGATCATAATAGACGGACACAGGCCATGTTTTTCCTCAGCATTATTATAATCATTAGCGCCACAGTTAACATAGCCGATAGCTGCCGCACACACGCCACGTCTTAAATCAAAGACCAATGGCATTGTGCCCTCCTTTGCAAAATAGGGATGCATCGCATCAAACCAAGTTGTCGAGCTGTCAAATATTTTTCTTTCCTCTGGCGTGGCCGTTGCTAAAAACTCGCGTTCCATCGCGACCATATCCAAAATATAGCCATTCCAAAACTTTGCAGAATCAACCTTTAAAGTGCTACGATCTGCATCTGTGCGCGTATCGCTTAACATTTTTTGCGCATTACTATATTGTCTGATACTCATCTTATTTCCTTTCGATCTTTTTGATATAGACCTAAACTACACGTCCAAATTCGCCACATTCAAGGCATTTTCTTGGATGAAGTCACGACGCGGCTCCACCACATCACCCATCAAGGTGGAGAACACTTGTTCGGCTTCGTCCTGGTGTGTAATTTTTACCTGCAACAAGCGGCGATTGTTTGGATCCAAAGTTGTTTCCCACAACTGTTCTGGATTCATTTCGCCCAAACCTTTATAGCGGTTGATGGCCACTCCCTTCTTGCCGATCTTAAACACTGTTTCTGCCAAAGACACAGGCCCTTGGATTGTGAATTCTTCATCTTTCACTTTTAAAACGGATGGCTTTGCATAAAATTCTTTAAGCTCAGCGGCCATCTTATCCAATTGACGCGCTTCGGTACAATTCATCAAAGTTTCATCCACAACATGTTTTTCGGTCACGCCACGCAACACACGACGGAACACAAACTCGTTCTTTTCGTTGTATTCACATGTCCAGCCACGTTCATATTCCGGCTCCATCATGTCCAAGCGTTTGGCAAAATCATTGTCATAAACTTTATTCCCGCCAAACATACCCATAATGGCCATTTGTCCGATAATGCGATATGGCACATGACGCGACATAGCGAGGATTAAATTACGGGCTACACGGGCTTGCTCCACGCGAGCAACCAAGTCAGCCCCGGCAATTTGTGTGCCGTCGGCTAATTGCAACACGGCACCTTCCGTGCCTGAACCAATCAAATATTCTTCCATCGCGGCATCGTCCTTTAAGTATGTTTCCGAATTACCGCGTTTAGCCCGATACAAAGGTGGTTGAGCAATATACACATAACCACGCTCAATCAATTCCGGCATTTGACGGAAGAAGAATGTCATTAAAAGCGTTCTAATATGCGCGCCGTCCACATCAGCATCGGTCATGAAAATGATCTTGTGATAACGGCATTTATCAGCGTTAAAGTCATCGCGACCAATACCTGTACCCAAAGCCGTCACAATCGTTCCGATTTCGGCAGAAGACAGCATGCGGTCAAAACGAGCGCGCTCCACGTTCAAAATCTTACCACGCAATGGCAAAATCGCTTGGTGAGCACGATCACGACCTTGTTTCGCGGAACCGCCCGCGGAATCTCCCTCAACGATAAACACTTCGGAATCGGCCGGATCTTTACTCTGGCAATCGGCCAATTTCCCTGGCAAAGAAGCCATATCCAAAGCGCCTTTTCTGCGTGTCAATTCACGCGCTTTACGGGCAGCTTCACGAGCAGCAGCAGCTTCTACCACTTTGCCAATCACAGTGCGTGCTTCGGTTGGATGCTCTTCAAACCATTGATCCAATTTATCTCCCACAACGCCTTCCACAACGGGACGCACTTCGGACGACACCAATTTATCTTTCGTCTGAGATGAAAATTTTGGATCAGGCACTTTCACGGACAGCACAACGGTCAAACCTTCACGCATATCTTCGCCGGCCAAATCCACTTTTTCCTTTTTGGCAATACCGCTGGACACCGCATAGTTATTCACCGTACGAGTTAAAGCCCCACGCAAGCCAGCCAAATGTGTCCCACCATCGCGTTGCGGAATATTATTGGTAAAGCATAAACATGTTTCATGATAAGAATCTGTCCATTCCAATGCGGCTTCAACGGTAATCCCATCTTTTTCGCCTTTTAGGAAGAACGGTTCGCCATGCAACGAATTTTTGGACGCATCCAAATATTTCACAAACTCTTTGATACCGCCTTCATACTCCATATCAATAGTCTTTGGCTCACTCGAGCGTTCATCGGTTAAGCGCAAATGCACACCCGAATTCAAGAATGCTAATTCACGCAAACGGTGCTCCAATGTGTCGAAATCAAATTCAGTTTTCGTAAAAATTTCAGCAGATGGATGGAATGTCACACGTGTGCCATGCTTACCAGCCGCCTCACCCACCTCGGTCAAATGTTTCACAGTATTTCCATCTTCAAAACGCGCATAGTATTCTTTATCATTGCGCCACACGGTCAAGTCCAACCAATCGGACAAAGCGTTCACACAAGAAACACCCACACCATGCAAACCGCCAGAGACCTTGTAGGAATTGTTATCAAACTTACCACCAGCATGCAACTGCGTCATAATCACTTCGGCCGCCGAAACGCCTTCCTCCTTGTGGGTATCCACAGGCATACCACGCCCATCATCAATCACAGTCACAGATCCGTCACCGTTTAAGATCACATCCACGCGATCACAATAACCCGCCAACGCTTCGTCAATGGAGTTATCCACCACTTCATACACCATGTGGTGCAAGCCCGTTCCGTCATCCGTATCACCGATATACATACCGGGACGTTTTCTTACCGCTTCCAAACCGTGCAACACCTTAATTGAATCAGCATTATACTTGGCTTCTGCTTCTACCATTTCTGCGTTTTCTGTCATGTTATTTATCCTTTCATGCGACCTTAATCATTACCTTAGATTCTTGTACATCAAATTGAGAAAAAAGTCCAGTAAAATCTGCAAATAATTGCGAATTTGTTGAGGTCATCCAAACCTGTGTCGGTCGGGTTCTTAAAATTTCAAATAAAGTGTGTTGTCTACGATCGTCCAAATGCGCCGAAACTTCATCCAAAAGCAACAATGGGCAATGCCCTTGTTCTGCCATTTGGGCGCGCATTTCCGCCAAAATAATGGACAACAATAAAGCCTTTTGTTCGCCCGTTGAGCACAAATCCGCTGACCGATTTTGCTGTTTATGAATCACTATAAAATCCGCCGTATGGGGACCATTTAAATTACCACCTTCCGCACAAATCTTTCTTGCATTTTTGAGTTGTCCCATAAACGCATCTTCTACCATAACAGCACTTTGACTTAAAAGCGCTTTTTCTAACAATCCCGTCAGTTGAATTTCTGCCGCGGGGAAAGAGGCATCTTCCGTCACGTTTAGATATTGACTAATTCGTTCTACTACATCCAAACGCGAGGCAGAAATCGCTATCCCATTTTCCACCAATTGCGTTTCCAATCCGTCTAACCAAGCATTATCGCCACGTCCTTCACGCACCAAAGCGTTCCACTCTTTTAAGGCTGCATTATAATCAGCCAAACGATTAGCATGATTTGGATCAAAAGTGGCCACAATTCGATCCAAAAAACGCCGTCTAGCTGCAGGATCCCCGCAAAACAATCTATCCTGAGCCGGCGTCAACCACAAACAACGAAATACTTCCCCAAGCTCAGCCTGTTTAGAAGTAGTTCTACCATCGATGCGCACCTGTCGCCTTTCGGAACCTTCTACCATACCTGTGCCGATTTTACTAATACCGACAGGAGATTGCACTTCCGCCGCGACACTCCACAAAGGATGAACATCTTCACCCATGCGCCGCGCGACATCCGAAAGACGCACCGAACGCAGACCTTTCCCTGGCGTCAACAATGAAATAGCTTCTAAAACGTTGGTCTTTCCAGCACCATTGTGACCAGCCAAAAGAATCGGTTGGAAATCAGACGGTAATTCCAAATCCAAAAAATCATACGACCGAAAATTGGTCAGGCGTAAATGTAAAATGCCCGTCTTGACCAAAGCCATATGTTACACCCGCATTGGCATCAATACGAACAAGGAAGAGCTGTCAGCCGCATCTTGCAAAATGACTGGGGACACACCGTCTTGTAACAACATTTTGACATTTTGTCCCTTAACCTGTGCTAAAATATCCAACAAATAGCGGAAATTGAATCCAATATCCATTTCTTCACCTGTATAGACAGCATCCAATTCATCTTCTGCCGACCCTTCATCTACAGCGGCCGCAGACACCTGTAATAAATTTTCACGCAAAGAAAGCTTGATGCCGCGAGATTTTTCCGACACAACAGAAACGCGTTCAATAACATTTGCCAACGCTTTTGCATCTGCCTCCAATGTTTTGTCATTATTTGCAGGAATAACTTTCTCATAATCCGGATAAGTACCATCCACTAGACGAGAAGAAAGTTCAACATCATTCATTTTGAAACGAATTTGATTCGCCGACAAAGAAATATGCACATTTTCAACATTTTCCGCCGCCAATTTGGCAACCTCGGCAATTGTTTTGCGCGGAATAATAACCCCAGGGATATCCTTTACCCCCTCGGGCAAAGCTGTTTTCGTTAAAGCCAATCTGTGTCCATCCGTCGCAACCGCGATCAACGCATCCGCCTTTGAATGCAAATAAATACCATTTAGGTTATACCGTGTTTCTTCGACAGACACTGCAAAACTTGTTTGATTGATCAGCCCAATCAACAAACCTGCCTCTAAATCAAAAGAAATCGGTGTTTCCTCTTTTGCCATAGACGGGAATCCCTCCGGAGCGATACTGGCCAAAGAAAATTTAGCACGACCAGACACCAAATTGACTTGATTTGTTTCTTCGGATAACTCCATAGACAACTCAGCTCCTTCCGGCAAACGACGCACAATGTCATACAACTTGTGAGCAGGAACCGTAACAGCACCTGCAGTTTCAACCTTCGCAGGAATTTTTTCAGCAATTTCCAATTCGTTGTCCGTTGCCTTTAACAAAACCTCATCCTTATCAGCCTCCAACAAAACATTAGCCAAAATAGGAATAGTCTGCCGACGTTCCACCACACTTTGTGTATGGGCCAAAGCCTTTAAAATCGCATTTTGTTCAACCGAAATTTTCATCATAATATGTTCCTTTCCTTTTACCGATTCTTTTATGGTTTGATTGTATCTTATTTTTGGGAAAAATACCACTTAAAAAAACACTTTTTTAAATTTTTCTTTTTTTTCTTGGAAAAAACGCGTATAATGGTCTGAAAAAGGGGGTTTTTATGACCATTCAAGTTCTCAAAGGTGATGATTTATACAGGGCTAGCACCTTGTCCACTGCGGATATTCGCCGAATCAAGCCAAAACAAAACATTTTGGGGCAAAATCGTGCCATTTCCGCCATCAATTTTGGTATTAAAATGCCACCCAACGGTTACCATATTTTTTCAATTGGTCCCAAGGGAGTGGGACGCACTTCCTTGACGTTGACAATTGTGCAACAATATGCCAAAGATTTGCCCGCACCCAATGATTGGTGTTATGTTGCCAACTTTGATGATTTCAACCGGCCGCTTCCGTTGGCCTTTCCAGCAGGACAAGGCAAGATTTTTGCGCACACCATCGCGCAAACTATTTTGGAGATGCGTCAAGCTTTAATCAATACCTTTAATGACGAAGCCTACAAGATTGAATTGGCCCATATTGAACAAGAGTTTGTTGCAGAAAGAGAAGCTTATTTTCAAAAATTGCAAAAACTTGTTGCCTCAGAGTGTGTCACATTAAATCGACTCCCCTCCGGCTTAGTTGTTGCGCCAATGCAAGATGGTCAAATTTTATCACCAGACCAATTTAATACGCTACCTTTAAAAGTCCGCAAACTTATATTGACCGAAATGAAGGAAGCACAAGAGCGATTAGAGAAAGCTTTAAAGTCAACTCCAGAATGGCAAATGCTTCAATGCCAACGCATTTCAAAATTGAAGCACCATTTAGCGGAAAAAATTATAGACGATTCTTTCAAAAAAACTTGGAAAGATTTTGGTCAAATTGCCGGAGTTGATACCTACTTAACCAATGCCAGAAATTATTTATTGGACAATTTAGCATTTCTTTGTCCCGACAAATCTGTTCCTATTGATCAACTCCGTTTGTTTTGGGCTCGTTTTGCCATCAATCCTTTTGTTTCACACAATCCAAATGAAGGCATGCCCATTGTTCATTTAGGCCGTCCAACGATTCCTCATTTATTGGGACGTATAGAGCGTGTTCCTTATGGAGCAACTTTAACAACAGATCATTCCATGATTCGCCCAGGAGCACTTCATACGGCAAATGGTGGTGTTTTGGTGATAGAGGCGCAGGAATTTTTGGACAATCCAATGCTTTGGCCTATTTTGAAGCGAGCCCTTTTTGCAAAACAAATTAAAATGGATGCCGGCGAAGAAAATAGTATCTTCACAAATGTTGGGTTAGAACCAACACCAATTCCTTTATCCATCAAGATTATTTTGGTTGGGGATGCACACATATATCATACCTTAAGTGCAAAGGATAGCGAGTTTGTGCAACTATTTAAATTGGAAGCTCAATTTACGGAAAAAACGACACGCACAACAGATTTAGAAAAAATTTACATTGGTGCATTGATGGATTTCCGAATCAAAGAAAAGCTATTGCCTTTTGCACCAACAACATTAAAAATTTTGGTGGAAAAAGCAGCGCGCCACGCTCAGGATAAAAACAGCCTTACCATGCATGTTGTCTATATCCATGACTTAATGCGCGAAGCAGATTTTGAAGCACGGACCGTCGGGGCAAAGGTTGTTTCGCCCGCACACTTGGAACATGCTTTAGTGCAACGATATTATCGCTTGGGCGCCCCACAAGAAGAAATGATGCGCGCCATTAAAAACGGTACTTTACAAATTCAAACAGATGGATTCAAGGTTGGACAACTCAACTCTTTAGTTATTCATCAATATGGAGCCTTTTCATTTGGTCGTCCATCTCGTGTGACATGTCAAATTCGTTTAGGCAAAGGAAAGGTGACCGATATTGAGCGCGAAGTTTCCTTGGGTGGCGCTTTACATACCAAGGGCGTTTTGATTTTGGCTGCGTATTTGGCTGGAACCTATGGACGCGATATGCCGCTTCCTGTTGACGCCAGCTTGGTGATGGAACAATCTTATAACGAAATAGACGGAGATTCGGCTAGCACGGCAGAACTTTACACATTATTATCCGCTATTTCAGATATCCCTTTAAATCAAGCCATCGCCGTGACCGGAGCCATTAACCAGTTAGGTGAAGTTTTGGCTGTTGGTGCCGTCAATGAAAAAATCGAAGGCTATTTTGATGTCTGTGTTCAAAAAGGTCTTACCGGCAATCAAGGCGTTATTATTCCAAAGGCCGGTGTTCAATCTTTAATGCTGGATGAACGTGTTCGAAGTGCTATCGCGGAAAAACGCTTCCATTTATGGGCTGTTGACAATGTCGATGAAGGCATGCAAATTTTGACGGGGCTTTCTCAAGAAAAATTCAAGAAAAAGCTTTTAAAACGTCTTATGGAATTTACCGCTAAAGTTAAAAAAGCAAAATAATTTTAATTAAAAAAAACAGCGCAAGTTTTTGCGCTGTTTTGATCATTTTACACAACATTAGCGATTGCAATAAACGGAATAACTACGTGGGGCATAAATACCAAAAGTAATTGAGTTTGCCACGCCATCAATAAATGTCATGTGTGTTTCAATGGAACGAATTCCCTTGCTTCCACAAATTTCCTTTGGATCAACAGTCAAAGATTGGCCTAAGCCCCAAAAGATAAAATGGGATACACCTGTATATGTTGGCACTGTCGGAACCGTTGTTCCTACAACTGTAAATTTTTGAGAACAACATCCAGACAAAGCTAATGCCACCGCAGAAATCATTAATAACTTTTTCATAAAAATCCTTTCGTTGACAAATTTATTTCATACTAACGTATTCTAGTTTATCCATCATTGTATTAAAAATCAAGGAAATTTTTGATTCATAAAAACGCCAAACAAACCCTTTTTTATTTCCGCTTGCGCGTCGGCCTATTTTGTGTTCTCGTTTTTTGATCCCCAAAAGCAATAGCATCATCAATGCCTCCCGGCCGACGACCAAAGTAAGGCTTTGCCGCACTCCTGGCGGCACGACTACGTGCCGCCCCAAGCAATTGCCGATCTTCATGCGATACGCAAGCCGCCGCAAGCGCATCATCCATGCCTCCCGGATATTGGCCGAGATAGGGCTTGCTCATTTGCTTTTCCTGAGAAGAAAAGTCCGTTTTGTTTTGTTGTTGAGGGAAAAATTTTAAGCCAATATTGTTAAGTATTGTCTGAACATCCTGTGCTTTTGTTTGCTGCATCTGCGCTAACTCTTCTTTCGTAGCATAAACAATTTCCCCATTTACCCTAGCGTAATGAGAGATTAATATTCCATCTTGATAATCATCACAAACAAGCGTCTCTCCTTTTTCATCACAAACCCTCATCCGACGCACTTTATTTGAATCAAATTCGAAGTCGAAATATCTTCCGTCTGTTTTGTTTAATCTAGCCTCAGCTAATTCTCCATTTTCACGAAAATAATAAAAGCTTTGAGGTGTTTGTATAATCATCTGTTGACCATTTTCGTAATATTCTCTGCGCTGAACTTCCTGGCCGCCTTTAAAAACCAAACCCTGCTTAGGATTACCATTTGGCCAATACCAAGTTTCATTTTTATAATCATCTTTACAAGAGGCAGAATAAACTAAGTTTCCTGCTTCGTCATACCTGGAAACGGAGTCTCCACTCCATGTTTCTGTGTAAACTTTTCCATCGATTTCAACATGATCCAATTTTCCATTTACAAAATATTCTATGGTTCCGTCACTGCGTTCAAAGCTCCCTGTAAAGGTGTCTCCTACATCTTCGTTCCACTTGCCATCGGAATGCTGAAAAGCCACTCTTAAATTGCCATGTTCGTCTCGATCTCGTCGCCAACGCACATATTTCCCCTCACAGGGTGCCTCCATGACAGTTCTACCCCATTTGTCATATGCCCCCTTTGTAACGTCTCCATTACTGGATACCGCGCAACCAGACTGAATTGCCCCATTACTATCCCGAACCACTTCAAAGTTAGCCCAACCTATATCAATTTCACGTTGCAAATTGCTTTGAATACGCCTTGCAAATTCTGTCAGATTACCTTCTTTGTCAAAACATCCTTCCATTCCGGGTATCTCTTTTCGACCAGTGGCCATTGCTTCAATCTCTGGCCAAACAACGTTGAATCGCATGCCATGCCGTACACACATTTCCTTACACCAAGATCTTAATCCCAACAAGTTGCCAGATCCTTTGCTTGTGCGATCGAAATCTGCTTGCTCTTGATATAAAGGCGTTCTCCCTAAATAGTTTAAAGTCTCAATAAACTCTCGCTCCTTTATTCGGCCTAAAATACGATTATAAAAAGGTCGATTTGTCTCTTTTAATTGATAGAAATCTTCCCATGTTTCGATGTTTTCTCCCAACAACAAAGTATCTAACTTCAAATCTTTTAGAACGGCCTCAAAATCCTCCTGTAACCCACGATAGCCTTCATGCTCTAGATTTCGTCCTTCCGATATACCATCCGAAAATTCCGTCAATCGTGCATCGGCCTCTATTATCAATCCTTGATATAGTGCATATTCCCTTGGGGACAAATCGGGAATTTCTTGCTGGCCAACATGCCGCACCTCGTGAGGAAGGGCCCTATCTTTCACCCATTTTCCCATATTTTCTTTCCGCGAATCTAAACTCAGTTGAACATGGCTTGCTCCTGCATTCGCCCATCCGCCTGCTCCATTCAACGATTCCGTCGTTCCAAACTCAATCTCCATTTTATTATCATGAGCACCCTCTTCATTAACAAGCGCACGAGCCAAATTTGCCTGCCCTTCGGGCGTTTTCACATAATCATTTAACCACTGATAAACTTCGTTTTTTACAGCTTCATCATCTGTAATAATGTCTATATGTTCACGAATCCATTCAGGATCCATTAAATTGCCGGAGCGGATCAATTCTTCCGCATCTTTTTCTTGGCGCTCCAATTCTTCCCATATCTCCTTGTATTGAGGATCTTCCATCAACTTCTCATGTTCAGCCTTTGCCGCCGCCAAAACCTCCTTAATAAAATCTTGTATTTCAGGAAAAAGTAGTTCTGCCGCCATAGGGAATTCAGCTCGCAATCTTTTTTTCTCTTCTTCTAATTTCTCATCTTCTAAATCTGCTTCAGTAGTTGCAAAAATAAAGTTCTTTTCCATGCTAAATCCTTTCTTTATATTCAGATAAGAAAGGTTCTATCATATCCGGGTATTTTTGTCAAATAAAACCCCCGAAGAATACACTTCGAGGGTTTTAGCCTTGCATTCCCACCTTATTCGGCGGATTTGTTTGTATCTTCCGTAATACGGGCTTTCTTACCAAACAATTTGCGTAGGTAATACAGCTTACCACGGTTCACGACACCACGACGTGTCACCTTGATTTCCACAACATTTGGGGAATAGAGCGGGAACACACGTTCCACACCTTCACCAAAGGAAATCTTACGCACTGTAAAGGTGGAATTGGATCCATCATTATGACGGGCAATCACAACGCCTTCATATGCCTGATTACGGGTATTTTTTTCTTCCACAATTCTTACCACAACACGCACTGTGTCACCGGCTTTGAATTCAGGAATTTTTTTGTTCAGCTTTGCAATTTGCTCGGCCTTCAAATCTTCAATGATTTTTTTACTCATGTTATTTTCCTTTCTTCTCATTGTTGGCCAGATATTTTTCATACAAGTCCGGCCGTCTTGCCTTAGTTAATTGTTCGGATTCGGCTTTGCGCCATTCAGCAATTTTGGCATGATGCCCCGAAAGTAAAACTTCCGGCACCTCTCTGCCTTGCCAATTTTGAGGCTTTGTATATTGTGGATATTCCAACAAGCCATTGGAAAAACTTTCCTCGTTTAAAGAGTCGGCATTTCCAAGCACGCCATCAATCAATCGGACGGTTGCGTCCAACATTGTCATCAAAGCCAATTCGCCTCCAGACAAAACGCAATCACCGATACTGACTTCTTGCACATTCCATTTATCCAACACACGTTGATCTACGCCTTCAAAGCGACCGCAGATAAAAGTCATCTCAGGTTGCTTTGCCCAATCGGCGGCAATTTGTTGATTGAACACTTCGCCGCGTGGGGACAGGTAGTAAATCGGACCATTTTTATGAACAGCGGTTAAAGCTTTATCCAAAACCTCCGGCAACATCACCATGCCTGCGCCACCACCAAACGGTGTGTCATCCACGGATTTATAATTATTGTCCGAAAAATCACGGATATTCACGATGTTCATTTCCCATTTTTTCTCAGCCAACGCTTTGCCAACCAATGAATAAGCGAGCGGACCCGGGAACATTTCAGGATAAAGAGTTAAAATGTTTGCTTTCATTTTACAACTTCCTCCATGCCATCGGGGATAACGATCTCCAATTCCTTTTTCTCGGTATCAACACGAGGAAAAGTCTTTTTAGAAAACGCAAAATCCAATCTTTTGCCCTTCATTGTTTGAATTTCCAAGATATCACCCGCACCAAAGTTCATCACAGAAACAACTTTACCAAATTCGGATCCGTCCTTCACAACTTTCATACCCTCCAAATCACAACAATAAAATTCATTGTTTTCAATCTTGGGCAATTTATTGCGATCGGCATAAAGTTCCAAACCTTTAAATTGTTCTGCCACTTCACGTGTGGTAATTCCTTTTAAATTCGCCAACAAGCATTCGCCTTGTGTGCCTGAAATAGAAACCTCAAAACTTTTTTTGCCCGTCTTGTCTGTCAACGGATTAAATTGTGGCAAATTTTTGCCATGCACGAGATATGGCTTGATTTTCACCACGCCTTTAATTCCGTGCACATTTACAATTTTTCCGACAGCAATTAGGGTCATTTTGAATCCTTATTCAGCTTTTGGTTCTTCAGCCGGTTGTTCTGCTGGTGCAGCTTCAGCGGCAGGAGCTGGTTCGGCAGCTGGAGCTTCGGCGACAGGTTCTGCAGGTTGTTCGGCAGCTTGCTTAGCAGCTTCTTCAGCGGCAGCCTTAGCAGCAGCTTCTTCCTCTGCAGCCTTCAAAGCAGCTTCTTCCGCAGCGGCAGCAGCTTCAGCAGCAGCCTTCATGCGTTCTTGAGCTTTTTCTTTTGGTGCAGACTTTTTCGGTGTTTCACGAATAGCTGGTTTTTCACAAATACCAATGATTGCAAATAATTTTTGCACACGTTCTGTGATTTCAGCACCTTGAGCCATCCACTTTTTGGCGGCTTCAACGTTTACACGCAATGCGTCTGGGCTATCCTTTGGAAGAAGAGGATTATAAAATCCCAATTCTTCAATAAACCGTCCATCGCGACGGCAGCGTTTGTCTGCCACGACAATTTTATGCACAGGGCGCTTTTTGGCACCACCGCGGGCTAAACGAATTCTAACTGACATTT
>CAJOPC010000001.1 GCA_905236245.1 uncultured Alphaproteobacteria bacterium | reverse complement strand
GGAGGGGCAATATCGTTTGCCGGACGGCTCTTGTGCCGAAGAATGTGGCACAGGCATGGCGATCTCCGGCGGAAACTGCGTTTGTGCGGAGAGTTTCGTGATGGAAGATGGCGCTTGCGTATGCCCGGAAGGAACCTCGCTGGTCAATGGTCGTTGCGAATGTCCGGAAGGTCAAACTTGGACCGGTGAAGTCTGCTGTCCAACAGAACAAGTTGCAGGAACAATGTGTTGTGAAGAAGGCAAAAAAGGATATTGCCTAAACTCTGCCTGTACGCAATCGGATTGCTGTGATGGTGACGTAACCACAGTTGACGGACATTCGGTCTGCTGCGAAGTAGGAGAAACTGGTTATATTCACTGGAAAGAAGGCGACTATATCGAAACTAGTTGCTGCAGGCCTGGATTTACCCCATACATTAGTTATAGCGAAAACAATCGTTATTATGCACAGGATTGCTGTGATGGAATTCCACTGCGAACAGATGGCTCCGAGGAGGAAGGCTGGTATACCCAAACATGTTGTCCTATTGGTTCAACACACGCTAACATTTATAATGAATGTTGCGGTCCAAACTCTAAAAACTATACGGATAAAGAAGGAAATGAACACTGCTGTGTTGGCACAATTGTAGAAGGAACTAGAGAACAATATTGTGTTCGAGGCAACTGTACCTCTAATGCAGACTGCGAATCAATAGCAGGATGTGAAAATGGTTCCTGTTATTGCTATCTTGAAAGCGAAAATTTCGATAGTTGCTATCATCCAGATTTAGGAACATGCAAACCGATTGGGGGTTATACTGACGCACAAAACACCATCGCAAATCTTGGGAAACCCAGAAGAAGTACAGATATTATGCCTTGGTGGGCCGCGGACAATTGGTGTAAAGCACAAGGAATGCGTTTGGCTGTAGTTGAAGATATAAATTGCTATCGCTCTGGAACAAATGACTTAGTGACGTCAGGAACAGCATATTATGGAAGTGGCTGTTGCGCAAAAGGAGCAAATTGTCAATCTAATTATTCATGGCGTTATGACTCACTTAAAGACCCATATAGTCCTATATTGTACGCATTAGGACAAGAGTTTGGCTTCCGGGAAGGTTTAGCAACAGGCTCCAGTACTTCAGCCGATTTTTGTTACGTCTACCAGTTACATCTTGATTATGGGACAGTTGATGCGCCTCTCGGCATGAATCTCTACCAGCTGCATGCTCTTTGTATTCCTGAGTAAAACAATTTCCCTCGGGCCCTCCCCGGGGGAGAATTTAAAGCTGTAGTTTTCCCTAAACTCGCGCATTGCATTTTATTTCTTTTTGTGCTAATGTGATGGCATGAAACGATTGAAATCTTTTTTATGTTCTCGCCCAGCGTTATTTCTGCTCGGCTTAGCCGGTGCTTTAGCGTTTGCGCCTTATTTCATTTTCCCCGTAATATGGATTGGCTTTGCCGTTTTAGCACATAAAAACAATCAAGCGACCCGCAAAAGTTGCTTTTTTAATGCTTTCTGTTTTGGTGCAGGTATAGGCATTACAGGCATGCATTGGTTAGCCTATACCATGACTATTGGCGATGGTACCTATACCTGGCTTGTTCCATTGATTTGGCTCGGATCCGCCATTGTTTTTGGTACTTACTATGGTATTCCCGCATACTTGTCGGCCTTTAGCAAGCCCGGCTATGCCCGCTGGTTTGCCTTTGCTGGATGGTTTGGCATTTTCGAATGGATTCGCGGCATTGCTTTATCGGGATTTCCGTGGAATGTTATCGGCAACATATGGAATGCCTACCTACCCATCCTTCAAACAGTTTCCATCGTCGGCATATATGGTTTAGGCATTATCACCGTTTTTATTTTCACCTGGCCAAAATTCGGACAAACTGTTAAAAACACGATTATTCCTATTGTATTATTATGCCTTTTATACGGATTTGGCGCATGGAGACTTTATGACGCGCCACGTGACACGGTTTGGGGAATCAAGTTGCGCCTTGTTCAACCAAACGTGCCGTGCTCATTAAAATGGGATCCACGGGCCGCACGCCAAAATATTGCTAAAACTATTCATTTGTCCCGCGAAAACAGTGAAGGTATTACACATCTTATTTGGCCTGAGACGGCTATGCCTTTTTTAATGAACACCGAACATGATGAACGCGCAAACTTAATGGCGGCTATGCAACAAGGTTCTATTTTAATTACAGGCGCTATGCGTTCGCTTAAAAATCCACAAAAAGATTTGGCGAACAGCTTGTTTGTCCTGGATGATCTGACAAATATTTTGACCTACTACGACAAGGCTCACCTGGTTCCTTTCGGAGAATACACCCCTTTGCGCGGCATTATTCCTTGGGATAAATATGTGCCGTTTGAATCCGATATTATGGCGGGTCCCGGCCCACAAACAATTCCTATTGCAAAAGCTTTACCGGCTGGTCCGATGATTTGCTATGAAGCCATTTTCTCCGGACAAGTGGTGGACAAAAAACAACGTCCAAAATGGTTAATCAATATCACTAACGATGGATGGTATGGCATGTCTGCGGGGCCACATCAACATTTCGCCATGGCCCAAACACGCGCCGTAGAGGAAGGTTTACCGCTGGTGCGTGCTGCTAATGATGGCATCAGTGCAGTTGTAGATGCTTATGGACAAATTTGGGGGATGTTAGGTTTAGGTGAAGAAGGCGTTGTAGACGCCCCGTTACCTCGCGCCATTGCGCCAACGCCTTTTGCACAATTCGGCAACACCTTGCCACTAATATTGGCCTTTGGTTTAATTCTTATCTCATTTTTCACCAAAAAAAACTCTTGACATCCGGTAAAAAAAACGGTATAATGCCGGAAAAGTTTAATAGAGAAAGGAAAAACTATGAAAGTTCGTTGTTCGTTGAAATCCGCCAGAGCGCGTGACAAAAATTGCAAAATTGTTAAACGCAAAAATAGCAAGGGGAAAACCCGCGTTTATGTTATTAACAAGAAAAAGCCTAAGTTAAAGGCTCGTCAGGGTTAATTTCTAGATGAAAAGCTCCCTTCGGGGAGTTTTCTTTTGCCTTTTTTGTTGACGCAAAATACAAAAAGACATATACTCAAAAACATGAAGGAAAATCTAGAAAAAATTGCCGCGCAATATTTGCATTTGACGGGAGCTAAAAAAGACCGCTTTGTTCGAGAAGCAGAAGCTTTGCGTTCTAATTTAGAGCTCAGAAAAAAGCAAATGGCAGAAAGAGGAAAAGGAAATGTATGCATTAAGGATAAAAGAAAGTAATCCTTTAAGAGGAACTATTGAAATCAAAGGAGCAAAAAATGCTATGCTCCCTATTTTGATTTGTTCCTTGCTAACTGCACAACCTTTAACAATTCACAATGTCACACAGCTGAGCGACATTAAAACTTTACTGCAACTTTTGACACAAATAGGAACAACGGTTCAAATCGACGGCGACACGATCCAATTAGAAACTAAACAGATTGTCAGTACAGAAGCCCCTTATGAATTATTATCCAAGATGCGAGCAGCGTTTTGGGTTTTGGGTCCATTATTAGCACGAGCAGGAAAAGCGCATGTTTCTCTTCCAGGAGGCTGTGCCCTTGGAGCCAGGAAATTGGATATCTATTTTTCGGCCCTGGAAGCTATGGGAGCAAAGATAGAGATTGATGCAGGTTATGTATCGGCCAAAGGTAATTTACATGGAGCAGAAATTTTTCCCCATCGCATTACAGTCGGAGGAACAATTACCATTCTGATGGCCGCTGTTTTGGCAAAAGGAACAACAACAATTCATAATGCAGCTGTTGAACCAGAAGTCGTGGATGTCGAACAACTCTTGGTCAAAATGGGAGCAAAAATTCAAGGTGTCGGAACAAATACTTTGATCATAGACGGCGTTGATGAATTACATGGCGCCGAATGGACGCCTGTGCCTGACCGTATTGAAACAGCAACTTTTGCTATTGCCACAGCCATGACAAAAGGGAACATTTCGTTGCGCGGAGCCAGATTAGATTTAATGAATAATACTGCTAATATTTTAAAAAATAATGGTGTTATTTTTAATCAGCTGCCTGATGAATTACAAATAGACGCAGCTAAATCCGTTTTAATCGGACAACCTTTTCAAACATCTGAATATCCGGGACTCGCTACAGATGATCAACCTTGTTTGGCGGCAATGTCCTGCCTTGCAGATGGGGAAAGTTTGATTACGGATGCCATCTTTGACAATCGTTTTATGCATGTGCCAGAGCTTCAACGTATGGGTGCACATATTGATGTTATCAACAACCAATCTATTTTGATACATGGCGTTTCACACTTGACAGGGGCCACCGTTACCGCATCTGATTTACGAGGCGGTGCCGCTTTGATTTTGGCTGGTTTAATTGCCAAAGGAGAAACCATCGTTCAACGTGTTTATCATGTCGACAGAGGTTATTATAAAATAGAAGAAAAATTGGCCTCTCTCGGTGCAAATATAGAACGGTTTTGGCAGGACTATCCGTAAGTCCATATACCCTATCCTACTTTACTTGACTTTTTTTATAAATTATGATATAATTTTTTCAATCTTTTTTTCAAGGAGAACAAAATGAATGTTCAAAACAAAATCGTTTTGACGGGCATAAAGCCGACAGGAACCTTACATATTGGCAATTATGTTGGGGCCTTAAAACCTGCCATCAAATTAGGCCGCGAAGTATTGGCTAATGGTGGCAAACATGTTATGTTTATTGCCGATTATCATGCGGTCAATTATTTAAAAAATCCCGCGGAAATGCAACTTTTTACACGTCAAATTGCCTGTGCATATTTGGCCTGTGGCGTTGATCCAAATCAAACTATTTTTTATCGTCAATCTGATGTCCCAGAAGTGTTTGAAATGACAACTCTACTCACCAACTTTACCCCTAAGGGCTTTATGAACAAAGCGCATGCATATAAAGCCGCTGTGGATAAAAACATTGCCAAAGGAGAACCTGCTGATGCCGGTATTAATATGGGGCTTTACAACTACCCGATTTTAATGGCTGCTGATATTTTAACTTATGGTTCTGATTATGTCCCCGTCGGAAAAGATCAAGTTCAACACGTGGAAATTACTGCCGATATTGCTGGCGCTGTAAATGCTTGCTATGGCAAACCAGTATTAAAAATTCCGCAAGCTATCACACAGGAAAATGCAGCTCTTTTACCCGGCACAGATGGCCGCAAAATGAGCAAAAGTTATAATAATGTAATTCCATTATTTGAAGATGCCGACACAATCAAAAAAGCAGTCATGAGCATTAAAACAGATTCTCAGGATATCAATGCCCCCAAAAATCCGGAAGATATTATTTTGTATCAAATTGCACGAGGATTTTGCAAGCCTGAGATTGTATCAGAAATTGAAGAGGGTCTAAGAAAGGGTGGTATGGGCTATGGCACCATCAAAAAGATGCTGGCCGAAGCCATCACCTCCGAATTGGCACCACTTCATGATAAGTATGTGGACTATATGGCCCACTATGACAAGGTAGAGGAAATGTTGCGAGAAGGCGCCCAAAAAGCTCGAGTTTTGGCTCGTCCTGTTTTGGATAAATTCAGAGCAACCGTGTTAAACCAAGAATAAACCAAAGGAACCAAAATGAAGAAAACTTTATTAATTTGCGTTATGGCTGCAGGTCTTGCCGCTTGTTGTCAAAGAACACAACATGAAGAGTACAAGAAAACATACGAGTATGTTCCTGTACAACATGTACAACCCGTGCAACCTGTTGTGACATGTCCTTGTCAACAACCACAACCTTGTTGCTGCAAAAAACATGCTTGTCCTTGTAAAAAGAAACCAGCTTGTCCTTGTGCCGCACCAGCACCAGCCCCAGCTCCGGCTCCTGTTGTAACACCGGTTAAAGTTGCAACAATCGTATATGTTCCAGCAAAGCCCGTTGCGACTGTTGCCGAACCTGTACAAGTTGCTGAACCAGTACAACAAGAAATTATTTATCCACAACCAAAATCAGATTGTGGTTGCAATAAATAACTTTATTGTTTAACGGCAAATAATTCCACCCCCGAGAACGATGTCGTCCTTATAAAAAACGGCAGATTGTCCGGGGGTGAGTGCTTTTTGTGCACTTTCAAAATAGACACACCAAGTGTTTTTATCTTTTAAACACACCTTTGCGGGCACTAATTGGCCTGCAGAACGATATTTCACCAAGCAATCAAATTCTTTCTTTTTTTGAATCAAGACACTCCAAACCGGTTTTGCAATATCGCAAGAATCCTTCTTTGTCTCTGTCTCAGTTCCCACAATAACACGATTATGATGGGCATCCAATCCCACAACATAAAGCGGTTCAGGATAAGCAATCCCTAATCCTTTACGTTGTCCAATGGTATAATGCCAAAAACCTTTGTGGGTTCCCAACACCTTACCATTTGTCATAATAATTTTTCCTTCCTTATCTTTAACCGGCAAAAGATCTGTATAATCCCCGGCATAAAAATCTTGACTATCCGGTTTATCGGCAACGACCAAGCCTCGTGCTTTGGCCATTTGACGCACTTGTGCTTTCGTATATTGACCTAATGGAAACATTGTAGAGGCTAATTGTTCTTGATTTAGTCGATATAAAAAATAGCTTTGATCTTTTTTAGTATCCGCTCCACGCATCAATACAAAACCTTTGGACGTTTTTTCAATACGTGCATAATGTCCCGTTGCAAAAGCATCAAAATCCAATAACTTATGTGCTTCTTCAACCAATAAACCAAATTTCATACCAGCATTACACATAATACAAGGATTAGGTGTTTCTCCCGACAAATAAGTTTCTTGAAAATATTTCAAAATTGTCTTTTTATAAGCTTCGGATAAATCAATCACATGATGAGGAATCCCCTGTTTTTTACACCATGCTTGAACATCCTTTATACCTTGTTTTTCTGTTGGGCCATAACAAGCATCTCCAGTCAGCTTTAAATTAGGGATTTCGTTATTATACAACGCCATCGTTAAACCGACGACATCATAGCCTTGCTCTTTCAGCAACAGAGCAGTTAAAGTAGAATCTACGCCTCCAGAAAGGCCAACAGCAACTTTCATTAATACGTTCCTAACCACATAATATAGGCACAATACAAAATAACAAATACAATACCCATTCGTCGACTAATACTGCCTTTAAACCAACCTAATCCCAATAACAACAAGGTTGCAAATGTCATAACAACGACATCTCCACGCGTTGAATATGGCGCCAATACCGGCATCCACAAGGCAGTAAAGCCCAATATAAATAAAGCGTTATAGATATTTGATCCAACAACATTACCTACGGCGATATCGCTTTCTCCTTTAAGAGAAGCAACAATGGATGTCGTTAATTCCGGAAGACTTGTTCCAAAAGCAATAATGGTTAAACCAATAACCGTTTCAGACACACCAAAACTTCCGGCAACCAAAACAGCATTATTTACCAAGATATGCGCACCCCACAAGGTTAAAACCAAACCGCAAACGAACAAAACTATCCAAAGGCCCAAAGGTAATATAAATTTATTGGAGATATCCAATGGCGGAGTAATAGACATTTCTTTTTGGCGTTTTTTATCTGTTTGGTAAGCATGATAAACATAAAACACCAAGGTTAAACACATCAAAGCACCCATCTCCGTTCCGATTGTTCCTTTTAACACCGCAATCAATAAAACTAATGTTGATACCCCCAAAAAGATAGCATCTCGAGCAAACGCATGTGCTGGTATTTTAATAGGATGAATAATGGCACTGACACCCAACACTAACAATATGTTTGCAATATTACTACCAACCACGTTACCAATAGCAATTCCTTCCACGCCACGAGCAACTGCAATCAAACTCGTCGCTAATTCTGGTAAAGAAGTTCCGAAACCCACAAATAACAAACCGATTAAAAGGGATGATATATGCCACTTTCTAGCCAATACCACCGCGCTGGAAACTAAAACATTTCCACCGACAATTAAAAGCACTACGCCCACTAATAACAAAAAATATGCCATTTTTTCTCTCCTTTAAAACAATGTACCAACAGCTAAATAAACAAGATAAGCACCGTATAAACCTATAAAAATGCAACCCTCTCGCCGTGAAAGCCGTCCGTTGTGCCCAAAATACAACAACAATCCTGTGACACCCATCATAATCAGCACATCACAGAAAATATATCTTGGAACCTCCACTGGAACAAACAGCGCAGTAAATCCCAAGATGAACAGAGCATTATAAATATTGCTTCCCACGATATTGCCAAAGGCTAAAGAACTGTGATTTTTTAATGAAGCAATAATTGATGTCATCAGCTCTGGCACACTGGTTCCCAATGCCACAACCGTCAATCCAATAACTGTCTCAGATACACCCCAACGTTCGGCAAGCACTACAGCGTTTTCGACTAAAACCTTAGCACCCGCAATTGTAAGCAAGATGCCAAGAGCTGTTTTAGCCACAGACAACCACAACTCTTTTGAATAAAAAATGTAATGTCTTGTTCTGTGCGGCATTGTAGAAGGAGTAACCGGTTGTGCTTTCTTTTCCTGCTCAACATCCATACGGTAAGCATAAATAGTATAAAACACCAATATGCCACACATAATCAATCCCATCAATGCATTGATTCGGCCGATCAATAGTGCGACGCCCAATACAAGCGTAGAAATGCTCAAGAAAACAGCATCTCGTTTAAATGCCTCTTTATGTATAACCACTTCTCGTATCACGGCCGCAGTACCCAAAACAAGCAAGATATTAATAATATTGCTACCAACCACATTACCAACAGCAATGCCTTCTGCATGCATACCTGCAGCAAACAAACTTGTAATCAATTCCGGAACAGATGTTCCAAATCCAACTAATGTCAAGCCTATTAATAAAGGAGATACTTTCAAATGCTTGGCCACCGCTACCGCGCCGTCAACCAAAATATTACCTCCATAAATCAAAAGAACAAAACCGAGAATTACCAAGAAATAAATAAGCATTACGCCCTCCTTTTTCACCATTATACAAATATTTTTTAAGTATAGCAAGCCCCTTTTTATGACATTTTTGTGACAGAAAAAATACATTTTTATGATATTTTTCAATCAAGCGCTTGATTTTTATTTACACATTCATTTTTTATGTTTATAGTGGAAAACATAGCGAAAGGAGCTATAATGAAAAAACTAATTCTTTTATCTACTATACTTATTTCATCCTCTGCCGCTTGGGCTGCAGGTTATCAATTGCAAGAATATACAGTCACCGGTCTGGGCCGTGCCATGGCTGGCGCCGGCATCATGGGAGATGATTATTCTGCATTAGCATTTAATCCCGCCGGCATGGGAGCCGTTGAAAAATCCGGCGTACAAGCAGGTCTTATTGGCGTTGACTTGCGCAGCCGCGTCGTTGGAAAAGTTAACACCGCAATGGGCGAAAGGAAAGGCAAAGAATTCACACATATTTTCCGCTTACTTCCCCATTTGTTCGGGCAATATAAAATAAACGATAAAACAACATTTGGTATGGGGTTATACACTCCTTTTGGTTTAGCAACAGATTATCGCAATAACTGGTATGCTTCTGCACAAGGACAATATTCTGCCATTACAGTTGTTAACATCACCCCTGCTCTTTCATACAAGTTATCAGATAAAATTACTTTAGGAGCGGGTGTCAACCTTCAATATGCGCAAGCCCATTTAACAGGAAGCACTGTTGATAACGGCTATTCAAACATGAAAAACGCTGACGATATTAATGCTGGCTATATCATTGGTTTAACCGTACAACCTTGGAAAAGTACGCGACTAGGCGTTTCTTATCGCAGCAAAGTCCACCATAAACTTCATGGTAAAGATTATGGCCGTGCTGGCCAAATGCCCGCTGCAGGATCTGGAGCTCTACAAGGCGTCCACAAAGTAAATGCCGACATCACAACGCCCGAAACTATTATCTTCTCAGCTATGCAAGATTTAGGCAAAAATTGGACTATTTCTGGCACAGCACGTTGGACAAAATGGAGCCGGTTTGATTACCTAAACATTTATCAAGACAATGTCCATGGTCGCCCATTAAGCTCAACAAAAGAAAATTGGAAAAATACATGGTTTTATTCTGTTGGAGCCGATTACAAATATGATGACAATCTGACTTTGCGTTTCGGCACAGCCTATGATGAAACAGCGATTAAAAATTCAACAGATCGCACTGTACGCATCCCTGACGAACGACGTGTATGGATGTCAATTGGAGCAAGTTATAAATACAATAATTGGCAAGCAGATATCGGATATGCTCATTTGTTTGTTCGAACGGCACGTGCAAAAGCTACAACTGGAACCGGAATGGGCGCTGTAACATCTGATATTAAATATCATACACAATCCAATATTTTGGGATTACAATTCCAATATCATTTTTAAAAAAAGGAAAAATTTTAGAAACATAAAAAATTTTCTTGATTTTTTCTAAAAACTGTTTTATAAACAAAAAGTGTTTTTTATAAGGAGAACTAAACATGACAAATAAAAAAAGTAAAAAAACTGTAAAATCTGCTTCTACACATTCTGCACCAGCTTGCGAATGTGGATGCAACAGCGGCAAGTCCTGCTCTTGCAAATGTGGCGTTAAGGCTGCTGTAGTAGCGGGTGTTTCTGCTCTAGCATTGGTTTTATCTGTTGCCGCTTTGTTAAAAGGTCCTTGTCCGAAATCCATTGAAAAATGGGTAAACGAGAATCCTCAAGTGATCGCAGACTCTCTTAACGAATTCTACAGAAAGTTAGAGGCTGAGCGTTCTGCTGGTCCAAAAGCAATGAAGAAAGCTCCAGCAGCATTGTTGGATCAGATTTTAAAAGACAAATCCAACTACTCTTTGGGCAATCCAAAAGGTAAGTATGTGATTATTGAATTCTTCGATTATAACTGCGGTTGGTGCAAACGGACAAATGCTGCTTTAAAAGAAGCTTTGGCTAAACCAGAAGCAAAGAACATTCGTTGGATTCCAATTGATACACCTATTTTTGGTGAAGATTCCGAACGTATTTCACGTTTCGTTTTGGCCGCCGGAAAACAAGGCAAATATGCTCAAATGCATGATGCCGTTGGCGAACGCAAAGGTCGTATTGACGAAGCCGCCTTGGTTGAAATTGCTCAAAGCATCGGTTTGAATGTTGAAAAATTGAAAAAAGATGCTGAAAGCAAAGAAATTCAAGACAAGCTCGTTGCGAATCGTGAATTTACAAAAACTTTGAACATCGGCGGCGTGCCAATGTTGATTGTGAATGGAGATATTCATCCAGGTGCTTTATTCGGAGAAGATTTGGATAAAGTGGTTGAAGAATCCAAATAAGCATTTTCATTAGCTTATTATCAAACAGAGGTCTTTTCGGCCTCTGTTTTTTTCTTGCATTTTTTCGAAAAAAAACGCTATTATGGAAACAGGAGATTTATGATCAAAAAAATTCTTATTTGTATAGTGTTGTCATTTTGTCTTACCGCTTGCAATACCGTACGCGTGCGCAAGGGGGATACCTTGTATGCGATTGCGCGTCGTGAAAATGTCACCGTGCGTTCTTTAATCGAGAGAAACAATTTAAAACCGCCTTATACTTTATCAATTGGGCAAAAATTAATTATTCCCCGTCAAAAATATTACCGCGTAAAAAAGGGAGATACGCTGTATAGTATTGCCAAAAAAAATGGGATGACCGTTGCGACACTGTCTCGCATAAATAATCTAAAATCACCGTATACTCTTTCTATCGGGCAACGCTTAAAGCTAACTCCAGGAACGGAAAGTGCTGAAACAAATTCTACCAAGGCAACAACACCAGCAACGACAACATCTTCCACCACTAAAACTACTTATACCAAAAATGTCACAGTCCCCAAAAGTGCGTTAAGCAAGCGCTTTGACAAACCTGCAAACGGGAAAATTATCCAAGGATTTAGCTCTTCCCCCGGAGCCCACAATGAAGGAATCAACATTGCAGGAAAAGTGGGCGATCCGATTAAAGCCGCAGACGCGGGACAAGTTGTTTATGCCGGCAATGAATTAAAAGGCTACGGCAACCTGATTCTCATCAAGCACAAGGATGGTTGGATCACAGCCTACGCTCACAACAACAAGCTATTAGTGAAAAAAGGAGCTCAGGTAGCTCGCGGGCAACAAATTGCAACGATGGGACAAACCGGAGCAGTCAAATCGCCTCAGCTTCACTTTGAAGTGCGCTATAAAACAAAAGTAGTCGATCCTCAAAAATTTTTGAGATAATTTTAACCACAAATAAAAATGCAAATAAAAATTGGACATCTGAATTAAAGTATGATATAAGTTAAAAAAGAGGTGATTTATGCGCAAACAATTTTTGTTATTGACAACAATTTTATCTTTGGGAACTTCTGCTATTGCCGGACTTCCTGAGGCATTGATGAGTCTCAATTACCAACAATATACCACCGCATTCAATGAATTTAATGAATTAGTTAATCAAGGAAACGCCGCTGCGTTATATTATTTAGGGCGCATGTATCAAGACGGTCTTGGTGTCCCGCAGAATATATCTTTGGCTGTTAACTATTTCAAGTCTGCTGACGAAGCTTTCTATTTACCGGCAGCATCTCAACTTGGAAAAATTTTACTCCATGGGGAAAAAGGTATTCCTGCAAACCCGGCACAAGCCATTATTTTACTCAAAAAAGCGGCATTATCCGGAGATGCAGAAGCAGCATTTGAATTGGGTAATGCGGTCCTTGCAGGTCAAGGAGAGGAGGCTCCGAACTATAACCATGCTTTCGGTTATTTCCTGATTGCCGCATTAAAAGGAGAAAGACGAGCACAATATCAGCTGAGTCAAATGTATCTGAGCGGACGAGGAATTCCTCAAAACTACCAAAAAGCACTTATATGGATGACTAAATCTGCCAATCAAGGTTTTGTCCGAGCTCAAATAGAGCTGGCAAATCTGGCAGAAAATAATATTCAATTAAAAAATTTAGGAGAAGCCTATTCTTGGAACTCTATATTGGCCGCCTATAATTCAGATTCTATCGGGACGACAGCTGCCAGAAAACGGGATGACTTGGCAAAAAAAATAAGATCTAAGGATCTAGCAGAACGCCAAGCTCAAATTCGTTCATGGGCTCCTCAAACTGCAGAAAAATCCGTCACAGACGAGGAACGTAGTAAAGTTACAATTCCAACAATTCCTGGCTTTAATGATCCCAAAACCTTACAACAAATTTTGTTACAGGAAGGAACTCTTCCTCAGGATCCGACGGCATTTGGTTTAACTCGTCAAGAAATCGATATTGCTGAGGCAACTGGCGACAGAGTGCCATTAACTACAGCGATTGAAAAGGCCGTTAAACGCGAAAAAATACAGGCCGCAGCCTTTTATGGTGATTTATTGCGCAAACGCTTCCATGATATGGAAGAAGCCGTTAAATGGTATCAAACAGGCGCAGATGCCGGAGATCCTTATGCACGATATCAATTGTCTCGAGCCTATTGCGAAGGATGGTCTACGCCACCGGACGCCGCAAAATGCTACAATTGGCTTTTGTTGACAAAAGAAACACCGGATCCTGTGTTAAATGGGCTTATACAACAAGCAATTCTGACGGTTCGAGCAAATGCGACACCTGATGAATTGAAACGCGGAGAATCTCAGGCCGCTGCCTATCAGAAAAAAACTCAGGATAAAGAAAAAGAAAAATCTATTTTTGATCTATTCTAAAATAACAGCCCGCATTACGCGGGCTGATCTTTTATATATCCAAGTATCTTACCAATTGCGTGCAACCAACTCAAAATATGCTTGAGGATGGGCACATGCTGGGCATTCCACTGGGGCTGTTTTACTTTTTACAACATACCCGCAATTACGACAACGCCATTCATTTTCTCCAACGCGATCAAAAACCTCACCTTTTTCGATATTTTCTTTTAAGGCAAGATATCTATCGCCATGAAATTTTTCGGCCACACTAATGGCACGCCAAACTTCGGCAATTTCCGGGAAGCCTTCTTTGTCGGCCATCTCTGCCATTTCTGGATACGCCTTTGACCACTCCTCTGTTTCTCCAGCGGCAGCAGCAGCCAAATTTTCAACAGTTGAGTCGATTTTCCCGGCGGGGAAACAAGCTTCAATTGTTAAATCCCCACCCTCTAAGAATTTAAAAAAACGCTTAGCATGTTCTTTCTCTTGATTCGCCGTTTCTTCAAAAATAGCAGCAATTTGCTCGTATCCTTCCTTTTTGGCCTTACTAGCAAAATAAGTATAGCGATTACGCGCTTGTGATTCACCCGCAAATGATTTCAATAAATTTTTTTCTGTTTCTGTTCCTTTTAATGTTGGCATATTAGCTCCTTTGTTTATGTGCATACTATATCGTATCCTTGCCCAAAAGTAAAGAAAAAAAATCCCCACACAAAGCGGGGATTTAATTTGGCGCTATTTCCCTTACGGGCAGCTATATGCGTTAAAGGTACGATTCTCCTTCTTGCGCCATCTATTACACACGTGAGAACAAGTCGAATGTCCAGGCATCCATCCCGCACTCACATCGGTTCCTCTGGAACCTGAGTGTTTCAGACCCGAAGGATTGCTAACGTACTTAAACTCAAAGCTACCTCTGAAGCCCACTTCACGCAACCAAATATCTTGTGCAACTAATTGCTTCTGTTGATTAGCACCATGCACTAAGGTATTCGCTGTCAATGGGTCAATATAATTGGTATGAGATTCTTTCCAGTTATTATGAGGTGTATTTCTACCAATACCATCGGATAAGCCCCAATCGACAAAGTCATCTGCTTTGGAACCACTTGTTGCTCCGAACCGGTATGTACAATAGAACTTCGCCGGTTTAGAAGGCACCTTATATACGCGCTTCCGCAATGAGGTACGACGGTGTGTATCGGAATCCCAACCACGTTGGTCACCTCTGGACGTTCCTTGTCTTCCTGTTTCATCTTTAGGATGGCAGGTCACGTGATCGTTCACACCATGGGAAACAATGTGATCATAGCATACACATTGACCATCAGAACCTCTATGAAGATCGATATACTCACCATCTTTCACACAAGTACCGTCTGGCAAGAGACATCCGTCAGCACAATTTGTGCAAGTATGTGTTGTCTGGCTACAAATTGGCTTTTCTTTTGGGCAATGAGAATCTGCCAAACATTCATAACAGCCAGTTCCTTCTTTCTTTGTACCGCCAGTTGCAAACTCACTGTTTGGAGTCAAGTTGCCTGCTGCACAAATCGGCTTTTTATCCTTTGCGCTACAACCTTTATCCTCAGCATTATTCTTGGCAGTATCCTGACACTTCACACACTTATAGGTGTCACCGATCTGGAGCCAAAGAGGTTTATCCTTTGGACATGCAGTACATTGATGATTGCTACACAGAGGCTTTGTCTCATCTTTACAATCCTCACTCTTGAAGCATTCATAGCAAACAGTACCAGGTTTGTTTGAACCACCTGTCTGATATCTAGCGCTACCGGCATCATCAGAGCACATCTTCTTGTTGGCATCCTTTTCGGATTTCGGACATCCAGCATCTTGGATCAATCCCTTTTGATCATCGCAGCAATATGCACAATCGCCATCACATTCTACTTGTCCTTCTGGGCAGGCCGAACATTTCGTTCCGGCTTTACCTTTAGCACCATTACACATCGGTTTTTTCGGATCAGTACAACCTGTATCAAGTTGTGTGCCATCGTGATCATTAATACACTTACGGCAAGATGTTCCGTACGCATTTGAAGTCACTTCATCCATATTATCATCAACGCAAATTGGAGTCCCATCGGCGGCAGAACAACCTAAGTCTTCTGCTGCACCAACGGCAGTTCCTTGACACACATGGCAAGCATTACCGTATGCATTAAGTGCAGCTTGGCACAACGGGGTTTTGGAAGAACAACCATAGTCCTCTTTTGCATCAGCATTATTGTTGAAACATCTATAGCACTCTGTTCCATACTTATATGGATTTCCGTCGACTGTGCCTTTGCACAACTTATCAGCGGGCTTGGATGAAATTGGACAACCTGTATCTTGATCAGCGCCAGTCTTATCATCCATACAAACATAGCATTGATTATCCGCTTTATTATGATAAGGCGCCGACTTCTCACAATACTGGCATCTGTAACTTGTATTACACCACTTATCACCTTTATCGGCTTTCACAGGGCAGTCATTGTCTTGAAGACATTCAACACAAGCACCTTTGAATCCATTAGTTGTTTTTGTTTCATCACAAATTGGTAATTCACTATTACAACCTCTATGTGGTTTACTACCATCTTTTGGATCATAGCAAGCAACACATTCACCCTCATGGAGGATTGTTCCTGCTGGGCAAGTACATTTCCCATCCACTGGCGGTTGACCATCTGGGCAACCAATACAAGTATGAGTTCCTTGATCACATATTGGTGTTGATGTATTAGGATCGCCCTTCAAACAATCAGAATCTGTTCTACATCCACACACACCGCTAAAGCAAGTGTTATACCCAGGATGAGGATTGTTCACACCACGATATGTATCAGTACAATGACTATCATTAGCACACTCTATACAATTGTGATTTACACAAGCATGTTCAGTCCAATCTGTTGGACAATCGCTATCTGACATACAACCTACGCAACGACCACCTCTATCTTCTGGGTCTGTGCTGCTACACATTGTACCACCAGTACAAGCAGAACAACGGCCACCGCAATATTCTGGGTGATCAGCAAATTTACAACAATTGCCATCAACATCTAAGTCTGGCTTGTCTTGTGGACAAATATGGCATTCGTTATCATAGTAATAATAGTAGGAGGAAGAACCACCTGGACATTCAAAGAAATAAGAGGCCGCTCTCACTTCTCTACATTTATCCAAGAAAGCGTCTCTTTCTTCTTTTGTCAATTGGCGGACAAGTTTCAAACTGGTCGTATCACCAGAGCTGATTTCTGTTCCATTGTCCAACAATCCGCCTTCCGTATACACAACAGCATCCGGATGACCTTCTTCAAAAAACTTCAATGTGGCTTCACATGTATCTGGTTCAACTTCGAGGTCCAACTTAAAGGCAGAGCCTTCCAAAGCATAGACCATTGCGGAACTTTCTGAAGAATCCGGCAAAACCATACTGTCGCCCTTCATTTCTGGACCAGCCATCACTGTGCGTGCAGGAACGGCCTCAATACCTTCATTGCCCAATTTCCTTGCGGCACCAGAAGTTTTGACGTTCAAGACTAACTGATTGACTTGATCTGCAGTTTCATTACGTTTAAATTTTTGAATTAAGTAGCTATAACCAGCCAAACCACCTACTGTTAAAAAAGCGATAATTGCAATAACCGCTATAATTTCTAAGACGGTCCGACCACATTCATTTTTCGTATTTTTTCTCATGTTTCCTCCTGTTAAAGTAACATCACGATAGATATATTTTACCACATTTTTTTTCTTTTGCAAGTTTTTTTTACTTTTGGCAAAGAAAAATCCCCCTATCGGAGGACTTAATCTTAAAGTGGGGCGGAAGATGAGACTCGAACTCACGACATCTGGTACCACAAACCAGCGCTCTAACCAACTGAGCTACATCCGCCATC